>JAOZSP010000129.1 GCA_029939615.1 Candidatus Izemoplasma sp.
CAACTTCAAATGGTATCTTAACAGATCGTGAAGCTCGCAAACAAAAAGTTGGCGGGGAAATCTTGGCGTATGTTTGGTAGAAAGGTAAGGTAAAAATATGAGTCGTATTGGTAAAAAACCTATTAACTTACCTACAGGTGTTGAAGTAACTATTGAAAACAATCTTGTTACTGTTAAAGGACCTAAAGGAACATTAAAAAGTCAATTCGTTAATGAATTAGCGATTACTTTAGAAGATAATACTCTTACAATAGTAAGACCAAATGACACTAAATTTAATCGTGCAATCCACGGAACTACAAGAGCTTTATTAAACAATATGGTTATTGGAGTAACTGAAGGATTTAAAAAAGAATTAAAAATGATTGGGGTAGGGTACCGCGCACTATTAAAAGGAACTGAATTAGTTTTAAGTGCTGGATATTCACATCCTGTTGAAATGGAAATACCTGAAGGACTAACTCTTGAAGTTATCAAAAATACTACAATTATTATTGCTGGTATTGATAAACAATTAGTTGGTGAGTTTTCAGCAAATATTAGAAGAGTTCGCCCACCAGAACCTTATCTAGGAAAAGGTATTAGATACGTAGATGAATATGTACGTAGAAAAGAAGGAAAAACTGCTAAGTAGTAGTTAGGAGTGACTTAAAATGGCAAATAAATCAAGAAATAGTATGCGTTTAAAAAGACATCTAAGAATTAGAAAGAATCTAGTAGGAACTGCTACTAAACCTCGTCTAAGTGTATTCAAAAGTTCAAAACATATGTATGCACAAATTATTGACGATGTTAACGGAGTAACTCTAGTTAGCGCATCAACTATCGAAAAAGATAGCAAACTTACAAACGGTGGAAACATAGAAGCAGCTAAACACGTAGGTGGATTAGTTGCAAAAAGAGCATTAGAACAAAAAATTAATAATGTTGTATTCGACAGAAGTGGTTACCTTTACCACGGTAGAGTAAAAACATTAGCTGAATCTGCACGCGCTGCAGGATTAGAATTCTAAAAGGAGGAATGCTCATGCAAAAAGATAATAAAAGAAAACCAAGAAGACCTCGTCGTAAAAGAGAACCAAAATTATACGAAGAGAGAGTAGTTAATATAAACCGTGTTACTAAAGTAGTTAAAGGGGGACGTCGTTTCCGTTTTAGTGCATTAGTAGTTATTGGTGACAAAAAAGGTAAAGTCGGATTCGGTACAGGAAAAGCTCAAGAAGTACCAGACGCAATTAAAAAAGCTATAGAAGACGCAAAACGTAATTTAGTAGTAATCCCAATGTACGGAAAAACAATTCCACATGAAGTAACTGGAAAATTTGGAGCTGGTGTAGTATTCCTTAAACCGGCTGTAGGTGGTACAGGAGTAATCGCTGGTGGACCTGTTCGTGCTGTAGTTGAGTTAGCTGGTATTGAAGATATTTTAAGTAAATCTTTAGGATCACAAACACCAATCAATATCGTACGTGCAACATTTGAAGGACTAACAAGTCTAAGAACTGCTGATCAAGTAGCTAAGACGCGTGGATTAACTGTAGAGGAGATTTTACACTAATGGCACAAATACAAATAAAACTTGTTAGAAGTACAATTGGATCACTACCAAAACAAAGAAGTACAGCAAAAGCTTTAGGATTAACTAAATTACAAAGAACAGTAGTAAAAAATGATACACCTACTATAAGAGGAATGATAGATGTTATTGCTCACTTAGTAGAGGTAAAAGAAGTTTAGGAGGTACCACATGAATTTATCTAACTTAAAACCTACTCCGGGTTCTACACATTCTAAAAAAAGACTGGGTAGAGGAATCGGAAGCGGAACTGGTAAAACAGCTGGATCAGGACACAAAGGTCAAAATTCACGTTCTGGACGTGGAACTCGCCCTGGATTTGAAGGTGGACAAACTCCTTGGTTCAAACGTATTCCTAAAAGAGGGTTTACTAACCGTTTTAGAAAAGAATACGCAACAGTTAACATTAACGAACTTAACAAATATAAAGATGGAACTGTAGTTAATAAAGCATTATTAATGAAAGATCGTTTAATAAGAAAAGAATTAAGTGGATTAAAAATCTTAGGTAATGGTGAAATTAACGTTAAATTAACAGTTCAAGCTGACAAATTTACAAAAACTGCTACTGAAAAAATTCAAGCAGCAGGTGGAAGCGTTGAGGTGATTTAGTATGGAGCATATAGTTGCAGTATTCAAAAATAAAGATGTAATGAAAAAAATATTATTTACATTTCTTGCTTTCCTAATTTTCAAAGCAGCAACTTATATTCATATACCACTTATTAACCCAGCAGTAATTACACAATTCTTTGATACTAACGACTCTGGGATAATGGGAATTGCCGATGCTTTAACAGGGAACGCCCTTAAAAACTATTCAATTATAGCATTAGGGATCGGGCCTTACATAACTGCTTCAATTGTTATTCAATTATTACAAATGGACATCGTTCCATTGTTAAAAGAATGGCAAGAAGAAGGAGAAACAGGTAAACAAAAGATTAATCAATTAACACGATATATGGCTATTGGACTTGCTTTCGTACAAGCTTTAGCAATGACATTTGCCTTTAACCAATCAGGAGATGGAATTTTTGACTTATTAGGATTCGATCCAACATTCGTAACTTATACTTACTTAGCAATCGTAATGACTGCTGGTACAGCATTCTTACTATGGCTTAGTGATCAAATTACTTTAAAAGGTATCGGAAATGGTACATCAATGATTATCGTTGCTGGTATTATCTCAGGATTCCCTGGAATGATATCAAGTTTAGTTGGTAAATACTTTAGAGGTACTGAAGGTGACATCGTAGGATTTAACACATATAGTATATTCGCTTTAGTAATGGTAATTTACTTCGCTGTAATATTCTTTGTTACAGTAATGCAATCATCATTCAGAAAAGTACCTATTCAATATTCAAATAGACCAGCAGGATCAAAATTCCAAGGTAAAAGTGATTCACATATACCTATCAAAATTAACTCTGCAGGTGTAATCCCAGTAATCTTCGCAGTAACAATTCTATCTATCCCAACTACTATCTTAAACTTCATACCTGGTATGAGTGCTAGTACATTTGGTACATGGATGCAAGAAATGTTTACATATCAAAGACCTCTAGGATATGCAGTATATGTAATATTGATTTTTGTATTCGCGTTCTTCTATAGTTTTGTGCAAATCAATCCTGAGAAAATCGCAAAAAATTTACAACAACAAAACGCTTATGTTCCTGGTGTAAGACCAGGAGTAGAAACAGAAAACTTTATTTCTAAAATATTATTTAGAATAACAATTATTGGAGCAACTTACTTAGTATTAATAGCTTCATTACCAATTTTTGCCAGCATGATTTTTGGGTTACCGGCTTATGTTCAAATAGGTGGTACAAGTTTATTAATCGTAGTTGGGGTTGCTATCGAAACTACCAAACAAATTAAAACACAAACTCAAGAACAAAACTACTCAGGATTCATTAAGTAGGCATCACTTGAAAATACTTGTAATGGGTCCTCCGGGAGCCGGTAAAGGTAGCCAATCATCAAAAATTGTAGAAAAATATAAAATGCCAAGTATCTCAACAGGACAAATGTTTAGAGATGCTTTCAACGCTAATGAGTCTATTGGAATCGAAGCGATGAAATTTATTAAAGAGGGAGACTTAGTTAGTGATGACATAACAAATGAAATTGTTCGACTAAGACTTACTAAAAAAGATGCGGAAACTAACTTTTTACTTGATGGATACCCTCGTACAGTAACACAAGCAGTTGCACTAGATGATTTACTAGAAGAAATGGACACAAAACTAGATGCAGTTATCAACATTTTATCAAGTCATGATGTTCTATTTGAACGTATGGAACAACGCCGAGTATGTAAAGTATGTGGCGCATCATATCACTTAAGATTCAAAAAACCCGTAGTAGACAAAGTTTGTGACAAATGTAGTGGCGAGCTTTATCAAAGACAAGATGACACACATGAATCAGTGAAGAGACGCCTAGAAATTTACGAAACAAAAACAAAACCACTATTAGACTACTATAGTAAGCAAGGAATCCTTTATAACGTTAACGGTATGCAGTCATTTGACGCAGTATACGAAGACATTATATTGGTTTTGGATGAAATCTAATGATTACTATAAAATCGAACCGTGAAATTGATTTGATGAGACAAGCAGGGCGAATCGTAGCCCTTGCTCATCAAGAAGTAAAAAAACATCTTTACCAAGGCGTAACAACGTTAGAACTAGACCAAATTGTTGAAAAAGTAATAAGAGATAATAATGCTATACCATCATTCAAAGGTTATGGTGGATTCCCAGGGAGTGCATGTACTTCAGTTAATGAACAAGTAGTTCATGGTATTCCAAGCAAAAAAGTGAAACTTAAAAATGGTGATCTTATCAGTATTGATATAGGAGCTATTTACAAAGGATATCACGGAGATAGTGCTTGGACATACGCAGTTGGAGAAGTTACTCCAGAAGTTACTAGACTTATGGAAGTAACAAAAGCATCACTTTTTGAAGGTTTAAAATACGCTAAAGCAGGAAATCGTTTATCTGATATTTCCCACGCTATTCAAACATATGCAGAAAGCTATGGCTATAGTGTTGTTAGAGAATTTGTGGGACACGGAGTTGGAAAACAACTACATGAAGACCCACAAATCCCTAACTACGGATTACCGGGTAGAGGACCTCGGCTTAAAAAAGGTATGACATTTGCGATTGAACCTATGATCAACATGGGGCGCAAAGAAGTTAAAGTATTAAAAGACAATTGGACTGCAGTTACAATCGATAAATTACCAAGTGCTCATTACGAACACTCTATCGTAATTACCGAAGATGATCCAATCATCTTAACGACAGTTTAAAGGAGGAACCCACATGGCAAAAGAAGAAAAATTAGAACTACAAGGCAAAGTTATCGAATCATTACCAAATACACAATTTTTAGTAGAACTAGCAAATGGGCATCGTGTGTTAGCTCACGTTTCTGGTAAAATCCGTATGTATTACATTCGCATTC
>JAOZSP010000130.1:0-840 GCA_029939615.1 Candidatus Izemoplasma sp.
TGTATTAATATTTTTCTCTTCGACTCTATATATATTACCATAATTCCCCTTAATGTCAAATATCTAACATCACATTACACAAATTAGTTTACTTATGATATAATTCTCATTGAGGTGTTTTGATGAGGAAAAACTTAGACATTGTAACAAGTTTACTATATTTAGCAATTCTTTACGCTTTTAACATATTTCTACAATTAATCTTGCATTATTTTACAGATATCGATATTACTACTATTCTTTTTGGAATTTACTTGAATTTAATATTATATGGAATTCTTTTTATTCTATATCTAAAGGTTTTGAGACCAATTCTTAAAACTGATTATATTACTATGAAAGAAAATCTTAAATCAATATTGATTTCTATTGGAATTGGTTTTGGAATTCTTCTACTTGTAAGTTTCTTAGTTGGAGTTATCTACTTGTTTTTTGGAATCGAAGAAAATGCTTCAAACCAAGCTTATTGGGAACTCATTATGGAATCCGGACTATTTGGGCAAATATCTCTAATAGTTATTTCCGTGTTATTTGCGCCGTTAGTTGAAGAACTTGTATTTAGGTACGCAGGATTTAAAATCCTAAATAGGTTTAAAAACATTAAGCCTTGGGCACTAATACTAATTACTTCATTTATATTTGGTCTAATGCACGTCAATTTCTCTGAACTTGAACAAATTATATATTATATGGCTTTAGGATGCGTTCTTGGAACTCTTTATTATAAATCGAATTCTATATATGTTCCGCTTTTTGTTCATATGATTTGGAACTTGTTTACATCAATATCTATGTTTATGACTCTATAAAAATGAAGCTTGCAAATCAAGCTTCATTTTT
>JAOZSP010000130.1:850-5027 GCA_029939615.1 Candidatus Izemoplasma sp.
ATATAAATCTCTTCACTTTCAGTAAATAATGCATATTCAATAACACTATATCCTAGATATTTTTTAGTTAAGTCTACTTGTTTTTGTAAAATTGCTTTTACAATTTCCTTATCACTTACAAGTACACCATAATATATAGCATCCATATTCATTTTATCAATATCATTAATTGATGCGCCATGTTTAATCAATTTTTCAACCAAGTAAGGTTCACGATTCATAATAGCGTAAAATAGCGCTGTATTCCCAAAGATATCTTTACTGTCTATATCACTTCTTGGGATTAATGAATCGGCTATATCGAAATTATTCATTATAATCGCAATTGTTAAAGCGTTAGCTTTTAAACGGGATTGATATTCTTTATCATTTTTTAAATGATTAAATAATTCTATTGCCTCATATTTATTTTTCTTAAGAGCTTCATCATATGGTGACAATCCAAATTTTGATTGATCATAAGAAGTTAATCCACATTTCATAAAGACTTCTACCATTGAAAAATCAGGATGTTCAATAGCTATATGCAGTGGTGTTAAATTATATTGTGTTTTAGAATAAGGATTTACTCCAACATCAATTAAATGTTTAACAATATCAACAGTTGAGAAAAGTGCTGCATAGTGTAAAGTAGAATGTCTTCTTATATCGAGTGAATTTATTATCGCACCTTTAGAAATCAAGTATTTAACAGCTTTGATTTTTTTACTTCTAACAGCGTTTTGCAAGACAGAAGCATGAAACTCATCGGTTAAATAAATGTCGGCGTGGTTAGCTAATAATAGTTTTAAAACTGCAACGCTACCCTTGAAGCTTCCTTTATGAAGTGGTGTTTCTTTTTTTAAATTAGGGAAATTAGGATCTGCACCATATTTTAGCAATAGTTCAACAATATTGCTACTCCCCATAAATGCTGCTATATGAAGGGGAGTATCTAAATACTTATCACCAATATTAGGATTTACTCCTAACTCTAATAATAATTCCAAAGAAAAAACCGCTTTATTTCTAGTAGCCAAGTGTAATAACGATTGATGTCGATCATCAAAAATTTTAATATCTTCCCCTGATTTAAAATATTTTACGATATACTTAGTATCATTAGTTAAAGCAGCTATAAATATAGAGTTACTATTTCCTTGTCCCTGTTTTAAATACTTATCAAAATTCATGTCTCCACCTCCAAGCATCTATATAAAAAAAGTATCATATATATAAAAAAAATACCACAATAATTGTGATATTTTTTTTAATTGTGTCAATAAATTATCTAACTGCTTCTTTTAAAACTTTACCAGCTTTGAAAGCAGGTGATTTTTGTGCAGGAATATGAATTTTTTCGTTAGTTCTTGGGTTGTGCCCAACTCTTTCTTTTCTGTCTCTTACTTCAAAAGTACCAAATCCTGTTAATACTACTTTTTCCCCTGATACTAAAGATTCTTGGATAGCAGCTAATGTAGAATTTAATGCAGTTTCAGAATCTTTTTTTGTTAATCCAGAAACTTCTGCAATTCTTGAAATTAATTCTGTTTTGTTCATAACTTTACCTCCTCTTTATTTTTTTCTACCTATATTATAGCAATTAAACGGCTCCATTGCAAGACATTTCCGCATTTGTTAAATAAAAACTACAATTTTATAAAATTTGTGGTCAATATAAGTATACGGCTATATATCTTGATTAAAACCTTTTCATTCGAATGTACATTTATATAATGGTCCTAGATTTCTTTTTTCTTACTTCTTTCAAATAATGATTTTAACGCTATTTCTGGGTCCATATCATTGAATAACACATAATATATCGCCTTAATAATCGGTAAATCTAAATCATGATAAATGGCGTACTTATAAGCTGCTTCACACGTTCTAATACCTTCGACCACCATCGTCATTGAATTTAATGTCTCTTTCAAATCTTTTCCGTGACCAATCTTAAACCCTGCTTGGTAGTTACGAGAATGTGGACTTGTACAAGTGACGACCAAATCCCCTATTCCTGTTAGTCCAAATAAGCTTAGTGTGTCTGCTCCATAATTTTCATAAAATTTTTGCATTTCTACTAATCCGCGTGTAATAAGTGCTGCTCGGGCATTATCTCCTAATCCTTTTCCAGCAATCAATCCACTTGCAAGTGCAAAAATATTTTTTAGTGCTCCACCTAATTCTGCTCCTTTTAAATCAGTTGAAGAGTAAACTCTAAAGTAATCATTATTGTGAAAAAGTTTTTGAGCAAAAAGTGCATTTTTTTCATCTTCACTAGCACATGTTACAGCTGTTGTCATATTACGAATAACTTCTTCTGCGTGTGAAGGTCCACTAAGTGCAACAAAGCCTTTTAAATATTTTTTTGGAACCATCTCTTCAAAGATTTCTGAAACACGTAAAAATGTTTCAGGTTCGATCCCTTTTGCAGCGTTTATAAATAGTTTAGGTGCTTGTAAGATTTGAATTACATCTTTTAAAGCAACTCTCAAAACTTTTGTCGGTACAACAAATAAAATAGTGTCACTAAAGTTTATTGCTTCTGATAGGTTATTTGTTGCTACTATATCTTTTGGAATATCTTCATCAAGTTGATAACTTATATGAAGTTTATTTATCTTTTCTACAATTTTCGGATTGACATCGTAAACTAATACTTGATGTTTATTATTACTTAGTACACTTGAGAGTGCAAGACCCCAAGAGCCACCACCAATAACAGCTACTTTCATCTAATCACGCTTTCTTAAAATTATTTTGATAGGTGTTCCTTCAAAATTAAATGATTCACGTAAACGATTTTGTAAGTATCTTTGGTAACTAAAGTGCATTACATTTTCATCATTAACAAATAAAACAAATGTTGGTGGTTTAACAGCAACTTGTGTTGCGTAAAACACTTTTACTTTGCCTTGATTATGATTTTTTGGAGGATTAACGTAAAACGCGTCTAATATTACATCATTTAATACACTTGTTTGAACACGACGTTTGTAATTTTTAAATATCGCTTGAATATGTGGAAATAGTGTATTAACTCGTTGTTTTGTTAAAGCGCTCAAGAAAATAATTGGGGCGTATGTGATAAACTGAAAATGAGATCTAATTTCTTTTTCCCAACGACCCATTGTTTTTGTGTCTTTTTCAACTGTGTCCCATTTATTAACAACAATCATTACTGCTTTTCCAGCATCAACTGCGTATCCTGCGATTTTCTTATCTTGTTCTCTTATCCCTGTTTCAGCATCAATTAAAATTAAACTGATGTCGCTTCTATCAATTGCGCTTAAGGCTCTTAAAACGCTATACTTTTCAGCGTTTTCGTAGACTTTTCCTCTTTTGCGAAGTCCCGCAGTATCTATTACTACGTAATCTTGATCATCATAAGAAAATAAACTATCTATCGAATCACGAGTAGTTCCACTTATTTCTGAAACGATTACTCTTTTTTCTCCTAGTAAGGCATTTGTTAATGATGATTTCCCAACGTTAGGACGACCAATTAGACAAAGTTTTATTCTGTCTTCCTCATAAGTAATATCGTCTATATGTGGTAATTTATGAACGATACTATCAAGTAAATCACCAATTCCAACTCCATGAAGTGAACTTACAGGGATAGGTTCTCCTAAGCCAAGACTATAAAACTCATACATTGTATCAGTTAAATTAATATCATCAGCTTTGTTTAAAGCAATAACAACTGGCTTTTGTGATTTATATAACATTCTTGCGATGTATAAATCATCGTCAGTTATTCCGCTTCTGATATCACAAAGAAGAACGATTAAGTCTGCTTCTTCAATCGCTATTTCAGTTTGTGATTTTATTTCATGAATAAAAGGAGCATCATTAAAATCGATCCCCCCCGTGTCAATTATATTAAATTCTTTTGTTAACCACTCTGCTTTTGAATAAATACGATCTCTTGTGATTCCTGGTTGATCATCAGTTATTGATAATCTTGAACCGATTATTCGATTAAACAGCGTTGATTTTCCAACATTTGGTCTTCCAACGATTGCGACAGTTGGTAACATATGACCACTTCCTTTTACTTAAATTCGTCAAATTTATCTTTGAATAAATCTCCTAATGTTTGTTTTTTTACTTTTTCTTCTGTTTCTTTGTATTTACTAAAGATAGCTCTTTCTTTTTGTTCCAACAGAGCTTTCATACTGATTTTCATACA
>JAOZSP010000131.1:0-2851 GCA_029939615.1 Candidatus Izemoplasma sp.
AATTCCTTAATATTATAGTTTGTTTGTCTAATTGTACTGATTTATAGTATAATATTAAAAGGTGATGTAAATGAAAAGTTATTCAAAAGATTTTAAGGACGTATTACAAGAGTTAAATAGTGATTCGAAAAAAGGGCTTACAAGCGAACAAGTGATTTCTAGTCGTAAGAAATATGGTAGTAATAAATTGATTGAGAAAGTTGGAGAGTCAATTCTTCATATGATTGTTGGAGAATTAACTGGTTTCTTAAATATTTTATTGATATCAGCAGCTATTATTAGTATTGTAGCTAGTAATCATTTAACGGATGGATTATTTATTTTTTCAATCGTTATTTTAAATACAGGATTAAGTGTTTTTCAAGAACGTAAAGCAAGTAGTGCGATAAATGCCTTAAAAAGCATGAGTGCACCTCACGCCAAAGTAATGCGTGATGGTGAACTAGAAGACATTGATTCTCAGGACTTAGTGCCAGGAGATATTGTATTAATAGAAGCAGGAGATTATATACCGGCAGATATTAGGTTAATTGAAGTTATTAATTTAAAAATAGATGAAAGTGCATTAACAGGAGAAAGCGTTCCTGTAGAAAAAGATGCATTAGTTACTGTAAAAGATGATACACCTATTGGTGATAGAATAAATATGGGATATATGAGTACGATTGTAACTTACGGACGTGCTAAAGGTATTGTTGTTGCTACGGGTATGGATACTGAAATCGGAAATATTGCTAACTTATTAAATGAAGTGGAAGATGAAATGACACCACTTCAAAAGAAAATAGATAGTTTAGGTAAAATATTAGGTACAGTAAGTATTGTAGTAGTAGTTTTAATATTTGCTGTTGGATTATTATATAACTATATAGGAATAACAAGTTATGCAGTAATTGATTTGTTTATGATTAGTGTAACTTTAGCAGTTGCTGCTATTCCTGAAGGATTACCGACTGTAATTACAGTCGTTTTATCAATCGGAATGCGTAAAATGGCAGACAAAAGTGCGATTGTTAAAGAGTTGAATGCTGTTGAAACACTAGGTAGTACTACTGTTATTTCAAGTGATAAAACAGGAACTTTAACACAAAACAAAATGGTTGTAAAAAGAATTTTTGATAATAGTAAAATAATTGAAGTAACAGGACAAGGTTATGACTTTAAAGGTGAAATAATAGGGAAAAACGATAATATAAGTAAATTGGTAGAAATTGGATTGTTATGTAATGATTCAAGTATTAACGGCAAGACACTTATAGGAGACCCAACAGAACTAGCCCTAGTAACTCTGGGAGCTAAGAATGGTCTTAATCAGAAAAAAATAAATGAAAAACTTAAAAGAATTGATGAATTTCCTTTTGATAGTGAAAGAAAATTAATGAGCACAGTTCATGTCATTAATGGTAAAAAACAAATATATACAAAAGGAGCACCAGACCAATTGTTGAAAGTATGTAGTTACTATTTACTTGAAGGTAAAGTGTTACCAATGGATGATAAATTCATTAAAATAGTAGAACTAGCAAATCAAGGATTAGCTTATAATGCTTTACGAGTACTTGGATTTGCTTATAAAGAAGTTAACGAATATAAAAAAATTACAGAAGAAGAAACGGGATTAATCTTTACTGGACTAGTTGGAATTATTGATCCACCACGTGAAGAAGTTAAAGAAGCGATTAAAATTTGTCATAAAGCAGGTATGAGAGTTGTAATGATAACTGGTGATCATAAACTCACTGCTAGTGCAATTGGTAAGGAACTAGGGATATTGAATGAGAATGCAAATTCCTTAAGTGGAGAAGAGATTGATAAACTTAGTTATCCTGAGTTTTTAGATTTAGTAAAAATAACAAATGTATTTGCACGTGTTTCACCAAATCATAAAGTAATGATTGTAAAAGCATTACAAGAAACAGGAGAAATTGCAAGTATGACAGGTGATGGTGTTAATGATGCACCTGCATTAAAACAAGCAAATATCGGTGTTGCAATGGGTATTACTGGTACTGATGTATCAAAAGAAGCTGCAGATATGGTATTAATGGATGATAACTTCACTACAATAGTTGATGCAGTTGAAGAAGGTCGTGTAATATATTCTAATATCCGTAAGTTTGTAGGATATTTAGTAAGTTGTAATGTTGGAGAAGTTTTATTAATCTTTACTGCAATGATTTTGGGATGGGGGAGTCCCTTATTACCAATTCAAATATTATGGATAAACTTAGTTACGGATTCATTCCCTGCTTTTGCTTTAGGTTTAGAGAAAAAAGAAGTGGGTATCATGGATAAAAATCCAATTGATCCAAAAGCGAGTATTGTTGATAAAAAAATGGGAATCGCAATTGGATTCCAAGCTGTCTTTTTAACAATAGCAGTTCTTATTTCTTATTACATTGGTGACCGAATTATAGGTGGAGATAATATGGGGAGTACATTTGCCTTTATTACCATTATTACAGGTGAATTACTAAGAACTTACTCAGCAAGAAGTGAAAGTTCAACGATTTTCAAAATGAAACTATTTGATAATAAGTTTATTAACTATTCAGCTTTATTTGGTTTTGGACTATTACTAGTAGTATTATTTGTTCCAGGTATTAATACGGTATTCTATACAAATGTTGGATTAACATTTACTAACTTACTTACAGCGTTAGTATTAGGATTTATTCCTTTATTTGGTGGAGAATTATCAAAGAAATTTAAATAAAATAAAAGCAATCTCAAGTGAGATTGCTTTTTAAATGAAGAGAAAATGTAACATATTAAAGGTGTATCCAATAATAATTATACCAATAGAAACAATAATGACAAATGTTACTAATAACTCTTTTTTAACAACTTT
>JAOZSP010000131.1:2861-5008 GCA_029939615.1 Candidatus Izemoplasma sp.
AGGCCTGGTTTCAAATATTAGTTTTCTAAAAGTTAAGGGTTCATATTATGATCTTTTTTAACAACTTTACTTAACATTACTAAAGAAGGTAATGATAAAGTAGTTACAGCCATCATAAATGAGAGCACAGTTCCCGTTCCAACCCCTTTAAATAGTAGAGCTTCAGCAATAGGAATAGTTCCAAAAATATATGCATACATTGGGATTCCAACAATAGCAGCAATAATTACATTAAAAGGATTGTTATTACCAAGAATATTAGTAATTATAGTTTCAGGAATATAGTTATGAATTGCTGCATCAATTGATACGCCTATTAGAATGTATATCCAAACTCTTCTTATGATGTCTTTAACTTGAACAACAGAATAATCTAAACGATCTTTGATAGATAATTCAGGAAGAATTGTAATAGTATTAGTAGAAGTGTTTTTCATTTCTTTTATATAGTCTTGTATGTATTTCTCCATTTTTGCCTTCTCGATTATTGAACCACCAATAACTGCTAGAATAAGACCGACAACAACATATGTAAGAGCGAATTCCCAGCCGAAGAAACTTAGTAAAATTAAGAATGAAGCTAAATCAACTAAAGGACTAGAAATTAAGAAATAAAATGTAATTCCAAGTGGTAACCCCGCTTTTGTAAAACCAATAAAAATCGGAATACTTGAACAAGAGCAAAATGGTGTAATGGTACCAAGTAAAGCACCGATGATGTTGCCCTTTATGCCTTTATACTTTTGCATTATCTTTTGTGTTCTTTCAGGTGGGAATTAACGATGGATATATGATATAAAGAATATTAGAAAGCATAGTAGAATAAATATTTTAATAGTGTCATAAATAAAGAAGTGGATAGTGTTTCCTAATCTTTCACCCATGCTCAAATCAAAAAAATCTTTAACAAGTCTTTGAACTCAATTGTCTAGCCATGTCATCTTTAAGAACATGTTATTTAAAGTCGTAAAAAAATTCATAATAATCTCCTAATTTGTACAAACAAATTCTTTTATATTTTTTAATTTCTCAATATCTTTTTGTAGTAGATAATTTGTATTCTTAAATACTGAAGATAATATATTATTATATGTTAAATTATCTTTGTTTATGGAATAGAAAATGTATTGCTCATTTTTTTTTGTAGTTACTAAGTTGATTGCTCTTAGTTTGGCAATATGTTTTGAAATTTTCGGCTGTGATAAATTTAAAACCTCAACTAACTCACAAACACATAAACTTTTTACCATTAGTAGGTTGATAATTCGTAATCTTGTTTCATCACTTAATACTTTAAAAAGATCATTTATATTATTCATAAAGCACCTCCATATAACTATATACGCATATTGGTATATTATATCAAATAAGATGTGAAGTCAATACGAAATAAAAAAAGATGTCATAATTTAATTATGACATCCTAATACTCCAGAATATATTAGTTTTATGACTTCTGATAAATTCTCGTTTTCTAAATCACCTAAATCTTTATTAATTGAGATCAGACCATTTTTGACTATTTTGAAGTATAGTTCTAAAGTATCATCTGCTACATCTTCACAAATATAATCTTCCATTTTACCTTGAATGAATAGTTTCTTTCTTTCTTCGTGTAAAAGGGTATTGTGTTTACGAATAAATTTTTGAATGCTCAAACTTAAAGTTATTTCACCTCTAAATATTGGTTGTGATTTATGGTAGTGTTTACGGATTTTAACCAAAATATATTGAGTGATTTTCTCTTCGAAAGATAAACGAGAATTAATTATTTCAACTATTTCGTTATATTCCTTTAAGAAATTCTCTTTAAGAATATGCTCATAAAGTGCTTGTTTGTCATTGAAGTATTTGTATAAAGTTACTTTGGAAACATTAGCATATTGGGCAATACTTTCCATTGTGACTTTGTGATAACCATGTTGTACAAAAAGTCGTGAGCTATGAAGTAAAATGCTGTCAACTTTTTTTTGTGAACGGTTTGAAAGTTCCATAGTATCAACTCCTTATCTTTATTATAGCTCATATGCAATAAAAGTAAAAGAGTAATTCCTTTAGAAATGTGAAGTGTATTATACAAGTATATCTAGTTTGTTTTTCTGCTTTGCGATTTACTTATTCATTATATACATTATTTTTGGGATCTT
>JAOZSP010000132.1:0-3225 GCA_029939615.1 Candidatus Izemoplasma sp.
GTTTATTATAGTTGTTGTGTTTGGATTTGTTACTTCTTTAAAAGAGATAAAGCCGTATGGAAAATGGCTTGTAGCATTACTGAGTATTGCTTTATATACATTAAGTATTGTGTTGTGGGTTCAAAATGATGAAATCATATATAGCTTGTTGTTTTTCTATTTGCATGTTGCTTATTTTTATATGGTTGGGATGATAATTTTTAGTGGTAATATAGATGATTTAACAAGAGAAATGTCAATTATTAGTTTTAGTGCATTTATTATAGTAAGTATTGTTGTTTTGATTATTGTTTCAGAAGGAGAAGCGCTTGGAGGATTGGATGGTCTTGGGGTCATAGGTCCAAAAGGTGATAAGAAAAACGGAGTAATTAAATAAAGGAAATCCTGAGGATTTCCTTTTGTTTTTATTAATGTTCAACGCATACTCCCTCTATTGATTTGCTTCTATTATTATAGTCATTACGTCATCAACAAACGGAGCTGAGTTTGCGTAATCAACCATCAATATGGGCATTGTTGTGAGTAGCATATCAAGTTGTTCATATTCTAGTAAGTAGGTATTAAATTGTTCTGCTTTTTCTATTAAGGACCACGTCTTAAATGAGTTTATTATTCCTGTAGAACTCATATTCATAGTAGTAACTGCTTGCATCACGATGAAGTTTCCTGAATAAGAACTTGCCATTATCGACATATGTTCATCTTCTAAGAATGTTATTACATCATCAAAATTATCACTGTTAGCCCAGTTAGAGCGTATCGATGATTCGTAGTGAAATGTTTCTTTATCACTTTTTTCAAACTTATCAATAATTATTACTTTTGATTTTGTTCCATTATTTGTTAAGTCTCCATATGTTACTGTCATTAAGGGTTTTGTAGTACTTATATAAGAGTAATCATAAAGACCTGTTTCTTCTAACATATCTATAAATAGATTATAGTCACTATCGTTTGTATAATCTACACCATGAATATGTTGAAAATCTAGTATTAAGAATTCTCCTGGATTATCATCTAAGAATGATACTATTTCTGGAACTAAATCAGTGAAATCGGTTGAAAGGTAATTATGAGTTGTCATCCATTTTTCACCATCGTATGATAACCTTGCATCGAAGTATCTAATGCCATTTTTTAGTAATTCTTCAGGTGCAGCTGTTTGTGTAACTGATTGTCTTACTGAAAAACCTTTGATAAGAACACCGGTAGTACCTGTCATAATATCAGAAGCGGATAAAGTATCTACTTTACTAAAGATATTTATATCTGTTGAAAAAGCATCATGTGCTCCTAACATTGTTACATTAACTGCGCGATCATCATTATCTAATGTTTCACTCATCCAATTACTATAATCATCAGTCGAGGACTGATGATTTATGGATATAATTGGAATATTCATTATTATTACTAATGTTAATAACATGATTACAAATGATATTAATAGTCGTTTCATTATTTTTAGAGTTTTCATAGATAAGTCTCCTTAAGATTTATTTTTATTTCTTTAGGCTGTAATCACATTATTATGCATATTTATGTGAGGATTATCACATTTATATTCAAATTATACATTGGTTTTATTGTTTTGTGCAATATATGATTGAAATTCAATTTTTCTATTTTTAGAAAGTTTATTGTTTTTGACTTGAGAATTATTGCGTGAAATTATGAGTGTTGTTACCTTCATTATAATATAGTTTCTTTGATATCATCAAATAATGGTTTAATAAGTATGGAATATTGTTTCCTATTAAAGCCTTTATCAATAATATAGTATTGTGATAATTTACCTAATAAATTGTATTTCTCGTTGATATTAAGATGCTCGTATTGAAGTAGTAGTTCATTGAGTTCTTTCTTGTCTGTCCTAATTTCTTTAATCTTTGTTGTGTTTGTTGTTTTCATAAAAAAAATCTCCTTCTTTTTGGATTCCATAAAGAACGAGATTCTGAGCAAATAAAAATGACCCATCATTCTGGATTTAGCACCTTACCAATTTATTGGTAGGTTGCTGTGTAGTCATAGAGCCAGTCTCTTATACACTCTTTATGGTATTCTCATTTTACAATATTAGTTTATATCTGTAAAGAGACTTTGGAAGTAATATGAATCCGTCTATTTATTTCACTTTTTTTAATGCGGTGTGAAAGTAAATTTGATATAACGTTTCTATTAGTGTGTTTTACTCTGATAATCCAAAGTCTATAGAGTTGATTTTACTTATTTCTATTTCAGCCTCAATAGTTTCAACACCGTCTATATACACAGAATATTTATAATAATCAATCTGTCCTAAAGAGTTAATTCTAATAGATATTTTTACGTCTTCATTATGGGCAGATGTAACTATATAATAGTCGTTTTCTATAATTGCATTATCTACATCAAAAACAATTAAAACACTTGTTGATATATTATCAACGACAAACTCAAATCTATTCCATCCAGATATACCTATATGTCCTTCTAAGTTGTTCCACTCATTTGTTTCTTGATTGAAAATCTTAAAAGTATCAATTGATACATAGAGATTGTACTTATCCGCAACTACATCATAATAAGTATCTCCATCTTTTTGAACGGTATAAGGATCTTTATTATTTAAATGATCAGTAATTGTGAATTCTGCGTTATCTAGATTTCTTGTTTCTTCTAATACTTCTCGTAAATCAAAAGATGAGGGATTATATTGTTCTCCATACTCATCTTTTTCTGAGCAACCTGTGAGTGTTATTGATAGTAGTAATAATACTGTTATTAGTGTTTTTTTCATATATTGTTCTCCATTTTAAGTAGATAGTTTTTATTTTTGTTTGGTACTAAGGAAATATATTATCTTCTTCGTTTTGCTTCATATAGTTTGATTGTTGCATCATGCATTAATTCAGAATAAGATTTTGTTCTTTTTCTTAGTCCTGCTATTCCAGCTGTTATTGATACTTTTAGATTGTCTGCTACATCGGAGTAATCTACACTTACAATTCTGTTTAAGATTTTTGTAGCTAACTGTGAAGCATCTTTTGGATTAACATTTACAAGTACTGAGAATTCATCTCCACCTTTTCTTTCCATTAATGAGTTATGTTTGCTTTCATTTAATACGCTAATAATTTCATCGGTTGTTCTTCTTAATACGATATCACCAATGTCATATCCATATTTCTTATTAAGATCATGAAACATGTCTAAATCCATTTGGATTATACTAAGTGGTGTGTT
>JAOZSP010000132.1:3235-4984 GCA_029939615.1 Candidatus Izemoplasma sp.
CTTTTTTAGTTTCTTCAATAAATGATCCACCACCATATTCGCCTGTATGTAATTCTTTTTCACTCATACCTATCAACTCCTTAAAGTTTATTTTTCTTGATTCGTTTTCTTTGAGAATACTAATAATCTTACTAAGTTTGTAAATGCGCATAGAGGTACTATCAATTTCTTTTTCTGATTGTTGCTTTTTAAAAGACATGAATTCATGTAATGATTCATTGTTATATTTACTATTCATAATGTCTTTTACTTCAGATAAAGAAAATCCTAATTCTTTCATAAATAAAACAATTCTTAAATCAAGACCATCTTTTTCACTATAGTATCTATATCCTGTTGTAGCGTCAACTTTTGTCGGAGTGATCAAATCCAATTTCTCATAGTGATGTAGTGTCTTAACTGTTACATTGTTTTCTTTCGCAAATTGTCCGATTGTTTTCATTAGGCACCTCCTATTTTTGATTATAGTATCTCCTCTAAGGTGAGAGTCAATAAGTTTCTATTAAAATTATACCATTTCTTAATTCTTTTAATCAATGGTAAGGATTTTGAATTTCTTAGGGTAATAGAAAAGAGATATCAAAAATGATATCTCAATAAATTAGAATCCGTATATAGCGCTGGAAAACGCTAATAGAAACTAAACCTACTCTAGGACCCGATAATAGGTTAGATAGCCCATATGCTAAGACGGCAATCGAAGCATACTTTAAATCCTAGTGCGAAGTAATATTATAATAAGTTAAAGATATTGTCAAATACTTATTGTATTTATTTTTTAATTAGAAGAGATTGTGCTAATATTAATTAGTAATTTAGTAAGTTTAAAACATAATAATATATAGGATGGTATAAAGATGAATGAGTTCATAACTAAGTTAAATCCAAAGTATCTTTGTTTAATATCTTGTCGTCGGGAATTTGAAGAGTTATGTGAAATGGAGATGAGATATATCTTTGGAGAAACATCTAATAGTAATTATCACTTAACTAATCAATTAGTTGATGTTTCTAGAAGTATATTTATTAAGGGAATAGTTACTATCCTTTATTCTGATAAAGATATTGATATTATTGAAAAGATGATGATTGAAGATAATCTTTCTTTTGATAATTATAAAATTCATTTTTCTAAGTTTGATGAAGTTCCTTATAACACTAGATTACACGCAATGAGAGCTTTAGGGTTTACTATTGATGGAGATTTCGCTATTAAGGATCCAGATGTTGAATTTGTTTTAACTAAGATAAATGGTGTGTGGATTTTTGGTAAATTAGAATCTAATTCTAAAGAGTATCTAACTAGACGTAAAAAGCCTTTTAACTATTCTCACGCTGTTGATATTAAAATAGCTAAAGCGGTTCTTAATATCGCGATAAACAATGATTATAATTTAAGAGTTATTGATCCTTGTTGTGGGATAGGAACGATTCTAATTGAAGGTAGAGTGATTGGGATTGATATTAAAGGTTATGAGATTAATCCTTTAGTAAAACAGCAATGTAATCTTAACTTGAAACATTTTGGGTATAAGCCAGATGTTGGAAAGATTGATATGCTTAAGACGACTGAACATTTTGATGTTGCTATTCTTGATTTACCGTATGGACACTCTTCTTTAGTAACAAGAGATGAACAAATAGCGCTAATAAGAAAAACAAAAGAAATTAGTGATAAATCAGTAATTATTACTATGGATGATATGAGTGATATATTTAGAAGTGTTGGGTATAAGATTATTGATAGTT
>JAOZSP010000133.1 GCA_029939615.1 Candidatus Izemoplasma sp.
ATCCTAAACATAAAAACAAATAAAATATTTACTGATTCATTTGATAAATTAATTATAGGAACAGGAGCAAGTGCGATTATTCCTAAATGGAAAAATGTTGAATTAGAAAGTATTCATGTTTTAAGTGTATATGGAGATAGTATTGCAATAAAACAAAAACTAGATAAAAAAAATATAAAGAATGTTACAGTAGTTGGAGCTGGATTTATCGGTATTGAACTAGTAGAAGCATTTATAAGAAGAGGGTTAAACGTAACCTTAATAGAACTAGGTGAACATATTCTAAGTTCATTCGATCAAGACATTGTTATAGAACTTCAGCAACATTTAATTGAAAAAGGAGTTTCCTTAAAACTAAATGAAAAAGTAATTAAATTTGAAGGAAAAAATAAAGTAGAAAAAGTAATTACTAACAAAGGAGAATATCAAACTGATTTAGTAATTATAAGTGTAGGAATTAGTCCAAATACAAAATTCCTTCAAAACAGTAATATTTCTATGGCGAAAAACGGAGCAATTAAAGTAAATAATTTAATGGAAACAAACATTAAAGATATATACGCAGGAGGAGATTGTAGTTTAATCTATAATCTTGCTACAAAAGAATATAATTATTTACCAATGGGAAATAATGCGAATAAACAAGGAAGAGTAATTGCTGAAAACATTAACGGTAGTAAATTTGAGTTCCTAGGTGTCTTAGGAACAACTGTAATAAAAGTAATCGATATGGAAGCAGCTAAAACAGGACTAACAGAAAAAGAAGCTGAAAGATTAAATAAAAATTATAAAACAGTCATGATTTCAGGAAAAAATCATGCAGGTTATTACCCTAATCCAGAAAAAATTATTGTAAAGATTGTTTATGAACAAGATACATATAAAATATTAGGTGCTTCATTAGTAGGAAGAAAAGATACAGCTCTTCGTATTAATATCTTCGCTGTAGCAATTCAATCTAATATGACAACTAAAGAATTAGGATTTCTAGATTTAGCTTATGCACCACCATTTGCTGGTGTATGGGACGTTGTTGCTGTTGCTGCAAACTTAGCAAAATAGTAAAAATAGTTTTATTATTGAATTATTTCTAGAAATTACATCAAAAACAATATATAATAACATTAGTTGAGGTGATTTTATGAAAATGAATAGCTATAAGTATTATCAACACGATGGTAGAAATACACTAAAAAACAAGGCTAAAGAAGATAAAACTAACGGAGACGTTTATTTATTGTTTATTACTTAGTAAACCGACTTTTTAAGTCGGTTTTTATTTTTGCAAAAATTTGATATAATAATCTATAAGGATGGTGACTAATATGATAGAACAACTACTAAAAGATGCATTAGATAATAACGTAAGTGATATTCATATAACAAGTGATGACTTTATAGCATTTAGAACAAGAAAGAGAATTAGAAAACTAGATGTTTCAACTTCAAAAGAGGAAGTTATTGAATTAACAAAGAAATTAACTGGGGATTTATATAATACTTTTTTAAAAAATCGACAAATTGATTTAAGTGGTGAAATAAATGGTGTTAGATACAGAGCTAATATCTATTTTGAAAGAGGATCTATCGCAGTCGCTATGAGAGTTATTAATAATGAGATAAAATCTATTGTTCAACTTAATTTACCACACATACTGTTTGACCTAATAAAAAAACCAAACGGATTAATCTTAGTTACAGGTCCTACAGGTTGTGGTAAATCAACATCTTTAGCAGCAATGATAAATGAAATTAACAAAGATTATTCTAAACATATTATTACTTTAGAAGACCCAATAGAATATATCTTTATAAATAAAAAATCAATTATTCATCAACGAGAACTAGGACCAGACTTTCATAGTTTTAGTGAAGGACTTCGTAGTATCTTAAGACAAGATCCTGATATTATTATGGTTGGTGAACTTCGTGATAAAATTACAATTAAGACAGCTTTAAAAGCAAGTGAAACTGGGCATTTAGTAATGTCGACTTTACATACATCAAGTGTTAAATCGACGGTAAATCGAATAACTGGTGTATTTGCCGGTGAAGAAGCAGTTCAAATAAGACAATTACTTGCGGATTCATTAGTTGCAATTCTTACTCAAAAACTAGTAAGAACTTCGGATAAACAAGGAGTTATACCAGTATTTGAGATATTAATTAATACGAAAGCGACCGCAAATCTAATTAGAAATGGCGAAGCAGGACAACTAGATTCATATTTAATGATGGACCAAAGAAAAGGTAGTATCCCAATGGAGAAAAGCATTGAGAAACTAGTAAATCGAGGAATAATTAATCGAGACGATTTAGATTAAGTCTTTAAAGGGCTTACTTAAATGAAAAATACGATATTTAAATAATAGTAAAAAGCATTTACAATTATTTATTTATATGTTAGTATTACCGTAAATACAAAGAAGTGGAAGAGTAAAGAGTACAATTCTTATAGAGAGTTAGTGTTTGGTGGAAACTAACAGATAGTATTTTTGAAGGTAGCCATGGAGTAGCTATAATGAAATTAATAGTAGTTATAGACGTAAATCGCGTTAAGATATTGAGTGTCTAGCTTGCTAGAAACAAAGGTGGTACCACGGATTTTTATAGTTCGTCCTTATTTTAGGACGAACTTTTTATATACAAAAAGGAGGAAATAAAATGAAAGAATTAGAAAAGAAGTATAATCATTTAACAGTAGAACAAGGAAAGTATGATTTTTGGCTTAAAGGTGGCTACTTTAAAAGTGGTGATTTAAGTAAGAAACCATACACAATAGTGATTCCTCCGCCAAACGTTACAGGAAAATTACATTTAGGTCATGCTTGGGATAACACATTACAAGATATGATTATAAGAAGAAAAAGAATGCAAGGGTATGATGCTTTATATTTACCAGGAATGGATCACGCTGGTATAGCTACACAAGCAAAAGTTGACGCTAAACTAAAAGAAGAAGGTATCTCAAGATATGAGTTAGGAAGAGAAAAATTCCTAGAAGTAGCTTGGGACTGGAAACACGAATATGCTGGGCACATAAGAGAACAATGGGAAGCTTTAGGTGTGAGCGTGGACTATTCTAAAGAACGTTTCACTTTAGATAAAGGCTTATATAAAGCCGTAACAGAAGTGTTTGTTAGACTTTATGAAAAAGGTTTGATTTATCGTGGAAAAAGAATTATTAATTGGGATGTTCAAGCGAAAACAGCTCTTAGTAATATCGAAGTAGATCATAAAGAGTTAGAAGGTGCTTTTTATTACTTCAAATATATGTTAGAAGACGGAAAAGACTTTTTAGAAATAGCAACAACAAGACCAGAAACAATGTACGGTGATACAGCTTTAATGGTTCATCCTGAAGATGAAAGATTTACGAACTACGTTGGTAAAAAAGTTTATATTCCAGGAACAGACCGTTTAATACCAATTATCGAAGATAGTTATGTTGATTGTGAATTTGGAACAGGTTGTGTTAAAGTTACACCAGCTCATGATCCAAATGACTTTGAAGTAGGAAAAAGACATAATTTAGATATGCCTTTATGTATGGAAGAAGACGGAACAATGAATCATCTTGCTCATAAATATGAAGGAATGGATCGATTTGAATGCCGTAAAGCTTGTGTTCATGATCTTCAAGAACAAAAGTTATGCACGAAAATAGAAAAAATACTTCATAATGTAGGTCATAGTGAAAGAACTGGTGTCATTGTTGAACCACGCCTTTCAAAACAATGGTTCGTAAAAATGGAACCCCTCAGTAAACAAGCAACAGAAAATTCAACAGTAGAATTTATCCCTTCCCGTTTTGAAAAAACATTTTTAAGATGGATGGATGGAACATTCGACTGGTGTATAAGTCGCCAATTATGGTGGGGACATCGTATTCCTGCTTGGTACAAAGATGAAGAAGTATACGTAGGAAAAACTCCTCCTAAAGGAGAAGGCTGGATTCAAGATGAAGATGTACTAGATACTTGGTTTAGTAGTGCACTTTGGCCAATTAGTACATTAGGTTGGCCCGATGAAACCGATGACTTAAAACGATACTATCCAACAGCCGCAATGGTAACTGGATATGATATTATTTTCTTCTGGGTAGCTAGAATGATTTTCCAAGGATTAGAATTTACAGGAGAAAGCCCATTTGAGAAATGTTTAATACACGGACTTATTCGTGATAAAGATGGTCGAAAAATGTCAAAATCACTAGGAAACGGTGTCGATCCTTTAGAAATAAAAGAGAAATACGGGATTGATACATTACGCTATTTCCTAACTACAAACAGTGCACCAGGAATGGATCTTCGTTTTGAAATAGAAAAAGTGGAATCAAGTTGGAACTTCATAAACAAACTATGGAATATTTCAAGGTTTACACTAATGAACATTGGTGATATAACAATCGATGATATTGAAATAGATACAGAAGAACTTACTCTAGTAGATAAATGGATATTAGCTAAACTACATAAAACTATTACAGAGATGGATTACAACTACGAAAAATTCGAATTTGGAGAAGCAGCTCGAAGTATTCATAATTTTAGTTGGGATGATTTTGCAGCTTGGTATGTTGAAATCGCAAAAATATCATTAAATAGTAATGATGAAAAAGTTATAAAAAGAACAAAATCAATTCTTTCATATATATTACTAGATATAATGAAATTACTTCATCCGTTCATGCCATTTGTTACAGAAGAAATATATCAACAAATACCACATCGAGAAGAATCAATTATGATATCAAGTTGGCCTGAAGCTATCGAAGAATTTGAGAACAATAAAGCAATAAAAGACTTTGAAATTATTCAAGACATGATTAAAGCAGTTCGTAATGTTCGTGCTGAATATAACGTAGCTCCAAGTAAAAAAATTGAAGTATTAATTAAGCCATCAAATAATACAATATTAGAATTGCTACAAGATAACATGGCAATATTAAATAAAT
>JAOZSP010000134.1 GCA_029939615.1 Candidatus Izemoplasma sp.
ACCTTAATTAGTATTACTCTTTTTTAACATGTCCTTGACATAGGGTCCACATTAAATTGACTTTGTTTTTATTTTCAATGTGTCGCATTTTGCATATGGCGGTTGTTTTTACATCGCATTTCGGAAATGACGGTGAAAATACAATCTTTAAACACTTACCACTACTTAAACAATGTAGCCCAAACTACCAATTAATCTATGATCAGCAGTTCGACAATATCGACATCTATGGGATTATTGTCATGAATACTTTCATGAGCTATAACTACAACCTTTTCATTTAAACTAACAATACTGATAGTATAAGTTTCATCATTATAGTTACATGTTCCAAGTTCAATTAGATAGCTTGATGTAAATGATTTATTATTGAAAAAATCATTTTCTGTAAGTTCCAGATCATAAATAGATAAAAACTCATTATATTTGTTATCTTTAAGATTAAACGTTAATCCACTGATATTGGTTTGGGATTCATCCAATTCTTCTATTTCTAATAAAACATCATCTGGATTTGGAAAAGGACTATCCTGAATAACAACATCATACTTCGTGTTCAATGGTACAATAAATAATACTAAATCTCCATTAGAGTTTTCACCTAAAGCCCAATCCATTGACTCGGTATCTTGGTTGTATGGGTTATTGATATTTCCCGTTTCAACATATACTTCCCAGCCATAGACACTCAATCTTGAATGCTCAGAGAAATGTACGTTAGATATATTATACTCTTCTAGATAATCCTCCATTGTTTTCGAATGAAACCTATTAGACTGACAACCTGTTAGAAATAATGTAACTATCAGTATTACTAAAATCGCTCTTTTCATACAACACCTTCTAAAATAAAAAAATGACAACATACCTATTATATGCTAGTCATAGTTTTTTTCCCTTTTCATATGTTCTTACAACTTCAATATAGCATGTTGTATATTAAATGTACAGAACTAGTTATTAATAACATTATGTCTCTTTAATTGTATAATTAAATATATCTTAAGTACATCTCACATCTGTCATATTTGTAAGTGATAAAATAAAAAAACAACTAGATAGGTGATACACTTTTCCTTATCTCTTACGAATTTACAGTATCACAGAATTAAATCAGAGTCAAAAAGGACTTGAATATACATAACATAAATCCACCTTCACAAATCCTACCTACTGCAACATTTAAGATTTATAACAAGAAAAAAGATGAATTTCTGGAAATTTTCCCTTAAACATCTAAATAAGGTACTATCTACACTGTTCCAAACTGCACATAACTGCACAAAAAAAGATGATTTCTCATCTTTTGTTTATCAATGGGTCGCATTTTACAAATGGCGGTTGTTTTAGCCTCACATTTCGCAAATGACGGTGAAGACTTACATAATTTTTCGAGATATTTGAAGTATTGAGACCATACTAATCTTGATATTAACAACAGTATTCATACACATTGAGTTTAATACGATAGAAACCCTAAGAATATTGTTAAAATTTTTAGTTTAGAAAGTTGAAGAAAACTTAGGAAATTCTAAATTGTCTTATAAAGCTCATTGCTCTTCAGATGACTTTTGACTAATGTCAATAACGTAATCACCAAATCTAATCGAAATAATTTCGTTAATTAAAATTACTTCATCCTCTAATGCCTCAATAAGTTTCATCTCGTTCGAGTCACTTAAAACTAAGATTCTATCATAAACAGATGTATTTAGATAATACTCTTGATTTTCATCTTCATAAATAAGAACTTCAAAATCATCTACTACTGTAGGTTCTTTAAAAATAATTCTAACTCCGTTTTCTTCGTATACTGGTTCATAGTCTGAATACCTAAAAGAGCAAGAAGTTAGTAAGACTACAAGTAGTAATATTAGAATGTACTTAAATTTCATTACATCACTCCACAATCACATGAAAGGAAACATAATCATCATCGTAAATTGTTGTAGTAGATTTCCAGACAACTATTTTATATGTTCCATCCTCCCCATATGGAACAGTATAGTCAATTGTTTGAACATTACTCATAGAAGAATATCCTTGATCAATCAGTGTGCCATTTTCATCATATAGTTGTACTATGTATTTTGAGTTTGGATCAGAAGATGAGGAACTTCCATTTCTTAAAAATGCTAAAGCTATTGTTATATCATCTCCCACATCTAAACCAATATATTTATACATAATTTGTCCTGTGTTGCTAGTAGTAACACATAATCCATTATGATATTCATAGTCTGACCCAAATACTTTATTCAAGTCCAACATTCCTGCTCCAGTTCTCTTTTTCATATTAGTCCAAGAATCAGTCGTGTTTGAATGAGAAACCCAAGTACCAGCATAATCACCTATATTAGGGAGTATTTGAGTATAATACATGTCTGGCCAATCAGTATCTGGCACTGTATAAACAGATGATGAAGACCCAACTATATCTGGGTTAGCACTTGCTGCAACTCTGGCAAATACGGCATCTGGTAAAATCTTCAATGATGGATCATCTTCCATCATTAAGGCAATACTACCACTAACCAAAGGAGTACTCCAACTTGTTCCTTCAGTATCAATTAGTGTACCAAAATAATCAACTTCAAGTTCACTTGGAGCTACTATAAGCGGGTTGCTTTTTTCCGTTCCAGATCGTCTAAGGTAATTCGAAAATGCCGCTACATCCCCATTATTTCTTACAGCACCCACTGAAATGACATTATCTGCATTTGCAGGAGAACAAATATACCCTCCGCTATCAAATGGCAGTTCATTTCCAGTAGCTGCTACCATAGTTACTGCCTGGTATCTAACAATATAACTTAAGTAAAGATTGTTTGAGTTATAATCCGAACTACCAGTTGAGTCGCAAATCCCCTGATCACCCACACTCATATTTATAATATGTACACCTTTACCAATAAGGTAATCAATCTCACTTGAAAACCCGTTAGACTGATTCAACTCAACAGAGTATATCCTAGCATCAGGTGCTACCCCATCATTTCCAGCAGCAATAGCCGCTACTGTAGTAGAGTGCCATGAAACAGTTTCTGTATAAAACCATACATTTCTTATTACAGGCGTATAAGTTAAATCATCGAAGTTACCATCATTCTTATCGATAATTCCTCCATCAAGTATCCCAATTTTAACACCATCCCCTGTTAAACCAGGATAATTTGTTTGGACAAAATCAATATCAATTTCATCTATAAGTGGTGTAACATCAGTTGTTTTTGAGGTGCTGTCCATTTTTTTAGTTTCACGTACAAAAACACTACCTACACCTTCATCCATAGCATATTCAAATGCTATCTTTTCCAAATTACTCAAGTTAGTTTCATCAGTTACGATAGTTATAAACGGGCTATAATCACTAGATATTACCTCTATAGCGAATTTCTCTTTGTTTATTTTTTTTACAATCTCTTCCTTTTTGGAAATGTGAAACTGTTTACTATTGCTTCTCAATTCATTCAAAATAACATTAGGGTCTTCTCCAGTTTCTAATAATTCTCTTCTATTGACAGAATTTTCTTTATAATCCATAAGTAATACAATGTCAAACGAAGATTGCTTTTGAGTAAGTTCATCGTAACTTTCTGTAGTGATATCTTCTATTTTCATAGATATAGATTCATCAAACTCAAATATAATCTTACCATTTGCTTCATAATAATCACTTAGTCCGTTAGTTGCCATACTCATAATAATAATGATGCTGAATAAAAATAAAGCTAGTTTCTTCATTATAAAAACCTCCCTTTTCATTAATTATATCTATTCCAAACACATTACAACAGCGCACATCTGTCGCATTTATTAAAGATAAAATAAAAAACCACCAACATAGGTGATTAAAATCCTCCTATCACCTACATCATTATTTTATTACAAGATAACAAAAAAATCAAGAAAACAAGATAAGCGTAATTCTATTCACCGTCACAAATCCTACCTACTGCAACATTTCATAGAAAACATAAGAAAAAATGATGATTTTGAGGAATTCTACTATAATCATCTTTAAACTTCTATATAATGTACAGCTTAAACTGTTTTGAACTACACATAACTGCATAAAAAAAGATGATTTCTCATCTTTTGTTTGTCAATGGTCGGGAAGACAGGATTTGAACCTGCGACCTCTTGGTCCCAAACCAAGCGCTCTACCAAGCTAAGCTACTTCCCGTAAAAATTTTGGCGCGCCCAAGAGGAGTCGAACCCCTAACCTCTTGATCCGTAGTCAAGCACTCTATCCAGTTGAGCTATGGGCGCATAAATGGCGGTCCTGACGGGAATCGAACCCGCGATCTCCTATGTGACAGACAGGCATGTTAACCGCTACACCACAGGACCTTAAGTTCGAGCAGCAATAAAAGTATATCACAACTAAATAATCAAATCAATACTTTTTTTAGCCGAATATAATTCTATCAAAATATTGTCATTAAAGCAAGTATTTTATACTATTTTCTTATAACAGTAAAATAAATTTTTGATAGTCCTCAACCTTTAATTCCAGGATTACTATATCTTTGTTTTTAATTACTTCAGAAAATCCGTTTTTCTTAAGAAAACGAATCGCTTCTAAATTATCAGAAGCAACATTATCTACAATCTTGTTTATCTTCTTATCATTAAATAAATACTTTAAAAATACTTCTAAAGCGTCATCTGCATAATTATTTCCTCGAAACTCATATTTCACTTTAATATTCAATACAAAACTATCATATTGCTTATCAAATCTAGTACTAATTTCTCCCACAAAAATATTATCATCATTATAAATATGAAAATATTCATTCTCATTATCATCATTTATATACTCATTAAAAAAATTAGACCACTTTGAACTATCAAAATCAACCGTTCCTCCCCATTTATCATTAAAGGACATTGTTAACTTATCACTAAGTAAATCTTTTG
>JAOZSP010000135.1 GCA_029939615.1 Candidatus Izemoplasma sp.
AAAAATTTGGTAAATCAAACGGAATTGTAATGACTAAAATTCATTATCATCAATTTCAATACTATCCAAAAATAGAAGGAAATAGATTTATGCCAAATAGAACCTATATCCATGAAGGAAACTTGCCAGAAGGAACTGATACATACGCATATGCAAAAGGATTCACATCAATTTCGAAAATTAAAGTTTAAATGAAGTCTGCAAGCTATAATAATATTAGAGAATTAGAAAAAAAGACACGAAGTATTGGTTGCTATTATGATTGATGGTTGTAAAACTCTAGTAGATATTAAGGATGAAAGATAATGAAGTATTTTGTTATTAGTGATATTCACTCGCATTATGATGCAATGATTTTAGCATTAAGAAAAAAAGGATACGATACAAAAAATAAAAATCATCATTTAGTAGTTCTTGGCGATTTATTTGATAGAGGAACACAACCAAAAGAAGTATTAGAGTACCTTTACCACTTAAATATGCAAGATTGCGCTACAATAATATTAGGAAACCATGATTTGTTTTTGATTGAGTTTTTAAGTAAACAACATCAAAGGGCATATTTTAATATAGTAAATAATGGTTTTGGTAAAACTTTATTTCATCTATCCGGAATTAAGCCAACAATAAAAAATCTCGCTTTAATTCAGGAACTAATTGAAACTGAATACTCATTTTTATTGAAATGGTTAGAATCCTTTCCATATTACCTAGAGATTGGGGACTACTTATTTGTACATGGTGGGATAGACGGGAAAGTAACCGATTGGAAAAATCAATTATCAAGAAAAGATTTTGTTTGGAGTAGGGAGTATAATTTATCTCCTATTCCTGGGAAGACTGTAGTCGCAGGACACCACAGAGTTGCTACTATAAAAAAACAGACAAAAAACTATAAACTTCTCTTTAAAGAAAATCCAGAATTTTTCGATATATTATATCTCGATAACAAAATTCTAATTGATCGTTTTGTTGAAGTGTCAAATGAAATAAATGTATTAGTATTAGATATTTAAGGTCCTATTAGGGGCCTTTTTTAATGTCACTTTAGTACTTTAACACAGTAAAGTGTTCGTGTTTTAACAAAAGTCCCTCATTCCTATTGAGGGCTTATTAATTGTTTGATATAATATGAATATAGAGAAAAGAAAACGCTTACTTTAGGAGTGGAATATATGAAAAAAATCATGACAGGAAATGAAGCAGTTGCACGAGGAGCTTATGAAGCTGGAGTGCACTTTGCTAGTGCTTATCCTGGAACACCGAGTACAGAAATATTAGAAAATATTGGACCATATAAGGAAATAATTGCTGAGTGGGCACCTAATGAGAAGGTAGCTTTAGAAGCTGTAATTGGTGCTAGTATCGCAGGAGGAAGAAGTCTTGCTGTAATGAAACATGTTGGAGTTAACGTAGCGGCTGATCCATTATTTACTTTTGCATATACTGGAGTTACTGGTGGGAGTGTATTAATTAGTGCCGATGAACCTGGAATGCATTCTAGTCAAAACGAACAAGATAACAGAAATTACGCTAAATTTGCAAAAATTCCAATGATGGAACCATCAAATAGCCAAGAATCAAAAGATATGTTAGTTGATGCTTATAATATTAGTGAAGAGTTTGACAGCATTGTTATGTTTAGAATGACGACAAGAGTGTGTCACTCTAAGAGTATTGTTGAATTAGGTGAAAGAATTGAAGTTTCACCAAGAAAGTATGAGAAAAACTTCGGTAAATATGTTGCTGTACCTGCTATAGGTCGAAAACTAAGACATACAGTGGAAGACAGACTTAATAAATTAAAAAAATATTCTGAAACATCAAAATGGAATTACACTGTTAGTAATAATTCCAAAATTGGAATCATTACTAGTGGAATGAGTTATGAGTTTACCTGGGAAGCTTTGGGAGAGACAGTTGATTACTTAAAACTAGGATTTACAAACCCACTTCCTAAAGATTTAATAGTTGATTTTTGTGGTAAACATGAAACTGTATATGTCATTGAAGAGAATGATCCTTACATTGAAGACTTCGCAAAAAAATATTGTAATAACATTATAGGTAAAGATTTATTTCCATATACAGGAGAAATGACTCCTGATGTTATTAAAAGATGTGTTTTGAGTGAAAATGTAGAAGGAATAGAAACAAATCCTGATTTATTTGTTGGGAGACCACCAACATTTTGTAGTGGATGTCCACATCGTGGATTCTTCTATGAGTTAGGAAAAAAACGAAAAGAGATAATCGTTGCTGGTGATATCGGATGTTATAGTTTAGCTGTTGGTGAACCATATGATATGATGGACTGGTTAATATGTATGGGGGCATCTTATAGTACTGCTCACGGAGCTCAAAGAATAATCGATTTAAAAGAAGATGATAATCGTCGATTAGTAGCAGTTATGGGAGACAGTACCTTTTTCCATACGGGAATTAATTCGTTGTTAAATACTGTTTACAATGGTGGTAATACTATTAATGTTATATTAGATAACCGTATAACTGGAATGACAGGACAACAAGATAACCCTGGTAGTGGATTTAAATTACAAGATGATAGCGCATCAATAGGAGACATAGAATCAATATGTAAAGCCTTGGGTGTTAAGCACGTAAGAAAGATTAATCCTAACGATTTAAATGAGGTAAAAAATACAATTGATTGGGCTATGGAACTTACTGAAACATCAGTAATTATCACAGATTGGCCTTGTGTACTTAAAAAGAAATATAAAGAATCAGATTTCAACATATATGAAGATATGTGGAAAACCAAAGATATAGTCATCGCTGACAAATGTACTGGATGTAAGATTTGTCTGAAAAGTGGTTGTCCATCATTAGTGTTTGATGCTGAAAATAAAAAAGTATCAATCGATTCTAATACATGTGTTGGTTGTGATGTTTGTCTACAAATTTGTCCTTTTGATGCAATCGTGAAGGAGGGATTTGATGAATAAGAATATTAAACTAGTTGGTGTTGGTGGACAAGGAACAATCTTAGCTGCAAAAGTATTATGCTCTGCATTAATAGATGCTGGATATGATGTTAAAATGAGTGAAATTCACGGTATGAGCCAACGAGGAGGAAGTGTTTCTTCTGAAATAAGATTTGGAGATAAAATATATTCTCCTGTTATTGAAAAAGGATTAGCAGACATATTAGTATCATTTGAACAAATGGAAGCAGCACGACAAGTAGGCTATCTTAAAAAAGACGGAGTACTAATTATTAATAACCATAAAATTAACTCGATGGTAACTTTAAATGGGAAAATTAAATATCCAGAAAAAATTATTGAAACACTATCAAAACAAGTAAAAACAATAGTAATTGATGGAACAAAAGAAGCAATAGAATTAGGAAACTCAAAAGTAATGAATATTATTATGCTTGGAGCGTTAGCAAAAGCAATGAAGTTGGATAATCTTGATTTTAAGAAAGCGATAAAAGAAAATGTAAAACCTAAATTTATTGAATTAAATTTATTGGCTTATAATCAAGGACTTAATAAGTAAATCATAAATATACCTCCTAAAAAAAGCAGACAAAATTTTTTGTCTGCTTTTTGTTTAATCATAAATAAATCTAAGTATTGATTGTTTTGAAAATATCTACAATAAATGCAATACTAATATACATGCAAAATGATATAAAGAAAATATTTAGGTTTGCCAAAATATTACTATCGATATTATTAAACAAAGTAATGTAAATACTAATTCCGATAATCCCGACAAATACACTATAAATAATATCAAATGCATCTTTTTTCAGGATCTTCTTAATAAATAAATGAATGATGAAATATAATAAATTTAATAGTAATCCTATTAAAATAATCATAAATATACCACTACCAATATCATCAAAGGCATTTGTTAATCTTGAAGAAATTAACGACATATAAACAGCAAATAGTAAAAAGCTTGTTATTAATTTTAAACGGTATTCATTTTTCTTACTAGAATCAAATAAAATACTATCTAAAACTTTTTTTAGAATTAATGTGAGTATTGAGAGTCCAAAAATCATTATTCCCAATATAACTAATAATCCTAGTGCCATTGAATCTCCCGGTTGCGTTAACCCTAAGATAAATAATGTAAAAGCTAGAACAACTCCTAATATACTAGGAATGTAATAAGCACTCTCTTTTTTGGTGAGAGACTTTAGGATGACAGATGAGGATAGAAGAAAGATAAATGAAACATAGAAAAACTCAAAATAAGCATAATCATATCTTTTAAAAACAAATTCAAAAGTTAAAATAAATAGATATCCGATAAGTAATAGTTTCTTAGTATTATTATTCATTGTATTACCTCCAAGCATTACAATTATAATTCTTTATAATTAATATATCAATAATAAAAGATCTAAGTGTTAATAAAAACACTCTTTCGAGTGCTTAGTATTTGTAATCATCCTGATTTATTGTATAGTCTTCAGATAGATTGCTGTTGTTGTTTCTTTTTTGCTCATACTTATCAGGTAAAATCAGATAAAAAATAAAATAAATAATTAAAGGAAAACCAGTAAATAATACTGTAATAATAACATATAAAATTCTAACAACACTTACATCCAGTTCATAAACCTCACTTATTCCTTTACAAACACCACCAAGTGATGCTCCTTCTTTTGTTTTATATAATTTTTTTGAGGGAGTTGCCATCCTTATCATCCTTTCACAATTAATTTCATAAACTAAAAATCAATAATCCAATTATATACGAAGATGTGTTCATAGTAAATGAAATTGTTAATATTTTGCTTTTTGAGTGTTCGGGGCTATATACATAATATATGATATAATATTCTACTCCTACAACAATTAATTCAAAAATAATAATAATATAGGTTGCAATTTCATTTGTTAATCCTAATAGCATAG
>JAOZSP010000136.1 GCA_029939615.1 Candidatus Izemoplasma sp.
ACAATTTTGTCATCATCAATTTCGGAGTAATCATAGTAATGATCTATAAGATTTAATTCATTTATGAAAGATATATCTTCTATACGTTCAACTTCACGAGGATATCCGTAAATTGAAATTATTAAGTCTATTCTTGTGATTCTAGAGTCTTCAATAACGAATAAACTTAAATCGTTTCCAATCATTGAAGGTGAAACGATAGGAATTATGTTTCTAATACTACTTGAATAGAAGGTTTCTCCTCCTTGTTGGTCTGTGATTACAATTTTTTGTTCGTAATGGATTAATTCCATTGGGATGGATATTGTGTCGTCTCCAACCTCTATTTTTTCTGTGAATAATACTTCACCTGTCTCTGTATCTATTAATTCTAGATATAGTTCAATTTTTTCATCAGTACCTTGGTATGTTACGAGTTGGTTGTTGAATGAAAGAATATCAATATCCATTGTTGTTTCTGTTTCAGTGATATCTTTTATTACACCAAACAGGCCATGATAACTACTACCTAGTGCAGAAGGAAACTTGAGATGATTATCGACATATGATGGTGTTTCTACTGTGTAGTGTAAGATTTTGATGTATGTAAAGTCGTCTACACCATCATTACCACTTGCGTATACATGTACTATATATTCAACATTTGGGGATAAGCCTTCAACTGAGAAGTTATTGATGATTATTTTACCATTATTATAAGTGAAGTCTTCTTTTTGGATGAATATTTGTTTAACAAGTATGTCAAAGAAAGGGTTAAAAACTTCAATAACTAATTCATCAATTGCTTGATCTTCATCTTCAATAGTAAAATCAAGTGAGAATGAAGGTATTTCATTAAATGAAACTGTTTCTATATTATCAACGTTAAGACTATTTAGTTGAATATATTTACGAGAACTTTCATAAGCATCATGATATTTGAACCAAGCTACTGCTTCAATATAGTTTGACGGGTTTAAGTCATCTCGGTCTGTTTTTCCAATAGCAACTACATAATCAAGAGACTCATCAGTAACACTGAAACATTCTGAAGTAGAGGCGGTACTTGAACCTATTGAGAAACTAGTTTCTACTCTTGTTAATGTTCTCTCAGAATCTAATAATACTAAATAGTATGTTGCATTTCTATAATCACCATCAACAATATTTAAACTAAAACATAGTTGTTTTGTTATTGGTGAGTATTCCATATTATGGAAATTAGCAGCGAAGTGTTTTTCAGGTAGTAAGTATCCACCACTCATTGTATATGCGTTGTATTCTATTCCTGTTGCATATCCTGTACCTATAATAGTTGTGGATGTTATATAATCATCTTCTATTAATATAGGATTATCATCTGGGTCATCATCAGGATTATCATCTGGATTATCATCAGGATTATCATCTGGATCACTACCAGTGTCTTCAACACATTCATCTGCTTCTAATGTATATCCTGAATCACATTCTAAAGTGTCATCGTCGTTATTGTTTCTATCACAAGCTGAAAGGCTTAATGAAATGAGTAAAACAAAAAGTAATAGGAGATATTTTTTTGTGTTTTTCATTATGTTCTCCCCCTAATTACTTTCACTAGTAGTTACAGTTATTATTATAGTAGCAGTACCATAATACATTTCGTAACTATTATATTTTGGTTGTTGGGATAGATTCATTTCTAGTGTTCCTGTTGTGGATAATGAGTAGATGTTTTCAGAACTTATTGAAATACTATCGTATCGATTATAAGAAACACTTCCTGAAGAATTAGTGAATACAATATTACAGTTTATACCTTCAGGCATATCGATAGTAATATCTGCAGCATTTGTAATATCAATGTTTATTTGTTCAGGATCATTGAAGTAATCAAAATCAATTTCATAAGTATAAGTTGTCACATTACTGTTTACTTCAGTTGTAGGAATATTTTCAGAGTCTTCGTCACTGTCTCCCATATATTCAAATGTGAATTCAAAGTTTCTTCCTGGCTGTAAAACACTCATTACTACTTCATATTCACCTGCTTCTAGGTAAATATAGAAATCTTCACTTGTTGTTTTAATAATTCTTAGGTAAGGATTATCGTTGCTTATTAGGAGATAAGAAGTATATCCTCCTTGGGAAGATATTTTATAGACTCCTTTATTAGCAACTGTAAAGGTGAATATATCAACATCAAATTCATTTGATACTAATCCTTCAAATAGTAGTACTCCGTTATCTTCTATGACGGTGTAGTACATTTCATCAGGGACTGTTTCGGTGTATCTAATAACTGAATAATCTTCAGTGAATCCTACGAATTTTATATAGTATATACCAACATCTAAAGTTGTTGTTAAGTCTATGTCAGAATCTCCGACTATTTGGTATGTATAGTCATATATAATGTAATTTAACTGGTTGGTATCAATGAATAATCCTGTTCTCTCTGTTATTTCAAAGCGATATAGAGTTGCGTTGTTGTGAGTGTCATATACAACGTATCTTTCTCCTTGATTTTTGTATATATCTAAGTCGAAATAACTATCAAAAGAGAAACTGTCTTCTGTCATTTGTGCTGTGTGGAATTCAATATCATATAGACCTATTGTCATATTGTGAAGAGATAGTACTAGTGGTTCATCTCTTGTACGTTTAATAATATATAAGTCACCATTCCAACTATATTTTTCTTCAATTTTTCCATTCATTGGTATTACTCTAATATCATCTGAGATTGTAAAGCTAACGTAATCGACATTATCTGGAAATTCGATTGTGTCAACATCTATTGCGCTATTGCTGTTGAATGTGGTTGTTTCTTCATTATTATATATAGGGGTTAAACCTTCTATGTAAATGTCTAGATAATCATCTTGTGGGTAAACTGTATCAACTGTGTATGAGAATGTTTGTCCTATTCCTGTGCATTTATAAACATTTTCAAACATAATTAAGTAAAATCCTTTTTCTAGATAAACGTTTGATTGTTGTATAGACAGATTTAGAGCAGGAAGATTTCTGTCTTTTATAATTTCTTCTCGATCTTCATTAAATACTTGATAATCTAAGCACTGATTATCATTGGGAACATTAAAAATATATGAGTTTGTCTCATCGATTTCCATAATATAGGTTTCGTATGATGCATCTCTATCATATTCAAAAAAGATGTCTACTACTTCATTTGTTTCAATTGATTGTGATAAATCACCATTTTTGTAAGCTTCATAATCAATATAACCTCTTGTTATAAATTCAACACCTAAGGTTGAATTTATTGAAAATTGTATTTCTTCATTTATTTCATGAATGTCGCAAGGATCTTCTGAACAAGTATTATAATTTTCTAGCAATAAATTATAATTAACTTCTATCCAAGATAGTTCATTATTATTATCAATTTCAATTGTGTATACTATTGATTTGCTTTCATCAAGATCATAGTCAGGAAAACCTAATTGTATTTTGTTTAGAACATATGTTTTTTCTTCAGTTGATAAGCTACTAACAGGAACAACTATTTCAAATTCTGTAGTATTTCTAGTATTTAGTAGTGTAAATGAGTATTCGTTAAGAGAGTATAAAGGGTTATTATATTCTTTTCTCATTTCATCTTGAATATTAGATGTATATGTATCTTTTACTACTGGTAAGTATATACTACCACGAGGGGGACGATGGAAATATTCGGTGGTTGCACCATCGAATACAAGTAACTGCATAATACCATCTTGGGCTATACCGTATAAAGATGAATGCCAGTTAACAAATAGATAATCATCTGTTTCAGAAATACTGCTGTAGTATTCAACTTGAAGAGAAGAGTTAACTCTGAAGTTTGATGAGGTAATAATCGTAACTTCATCTTCCTTTATATTTGTGAAGATGTTGTTATAGATATCTTTTCCGTTAGGAACAGCATCTACCTCCATATTAAAGATGTTTGTTTTTGAAAGTGTAGGAATAGTTGATTCTAAAATACTATTATTACTACAGCTAGCTAAAACAAATAGTAAAACAAATAGTAGTGCAATACTCATTTTTTTCATCTGTATTCATCCTTTCGGTTTTAAAATAAAAAGCAGTCCTCTGAAGGACTGCTTATATTTATATCCCTAGTGAGTTAAGTTAATTATAGCATATAGTTATTTAATCATGTAAGATATTTTATGGTATTTTTTTAGTTTTACTGCCTACATATCAATATTAAAACATGATTTTAAGAATGCTTTTACAACACGGGGATCAAACTGTGTTCCAGAGCAAGAAATAATTTCCTCAATAGCTTCTTTTTCTGATCTTTTCTTTTGATAGATACGATCATTTGTTATTGCATCAAATGCATCTACTACACTAATTACTCTAGCAAAGATTGGAATTTGTTCTTCTTTTAGTCCTTGAGGATATCCAGTTCCGTCCCATTTTTCATGATGGAATAATACACCATTACAAACATCATCACTGTCGGTGATGTTTCTAATGATTTTGTATCCTGCTTCACTGTGTCTTTTTATTATCTCAAATTCGTTTGGTAGTAATCTTTTTGGTTTGTTAAGAATATTATCTGGTACTGTTATTTTACCAATGTCATGAACTAAGGCTAGTAACTGAATGTCTTCAACTTCACTTGCTCTTACCATTCCAAGTTCTTTTATTGTTAAGGCTGCTTGTTTGCTTAGTCTATCACTGTGTTCTTTTGTTTCTTCTGTTTTTGCGTTTAGGGTTTCTAAGATTGATTCAAGAATTTTAGATTTTCTAGATGAACGACTGTTTAGTTTTCTTCTATACATAATGTTTTCTGCTTGAACGAAGGCTTTTTCAAATGATAAATTATTATTGATTACTTGTTT
>JAOZSP010000137.1 GCA_029939615.1 Candidatus Izemoplasma sp.
TTTGAGCTTGTGATGGGATATCTTCAAGACCAAAGTAATTATTTACCATAATCACAGGGTAAGGATTATGAATATGATTTAGATATTTATTGTTATATGAAACAGATGAAAGACCTGTCCCTGTTCTTAAAGCAGCGTATGCTGCCATTAAAGGTGCCCCCATCATTCCTTTTGAGCCTCCAATAGTTAATACATTACCATAGTTGTATTTATGTGTATTCTTAATTCTCTTTGGGATTTTGTTTTTTAAATATGCTTTATTTAACAATACTTGCTTTTCAGGAAATAATGTTTGTAATATTCCAATATCTAATAAATGCATTTCACCCGAATAGTCTAAAGCATCATTTAATAAATTTCCTTGTTTATAGTTTTGAATAATGACAGTAACATCAGCTTTAACAGCTACTCCTAAAACAAGACCATTATCAGCGTTTATTCCTGAAGGGATATCTATACTTACTACTTGTGCGTAACTCTGATTGATTAAATTGATAACTTCCTTATAATATCCTTCTACTTCTCTCATTAATCCAATACCAAAAATACCATCAACAACAATTGATGATTGTTCGATAAGTTCCTTAAATAAGTTAATAGATTTTATAGTATCTATCCGTGTTACATCAAAATTATTGTCAATTATCTTACTTACTGCTTCTTTTGATTCCTTTGATTGGTTTTCTTCTTTACCAATCATAACGAATAAAGGTTTCAATCCCCGTTCAATTAAATGAAGCCCAACAATTAATGCATCTCCACCGTTGTTTCCAACTCCTGCGACTATTAAAACCGTCTCAGATATATCACAAATACCATTACGGCAAATATGTTTATATATCATTCTACCAGCTTGCTGCATTAATTCATAAGATGTAATCTCTTTTTCAGTAACCGTAAGCTTATCAAGAATTCTCATTTCTTGTGCACTGACGATTTGTCTTTCTTTCATTGATATCACCTTCTATCAATTTCATTATACCATATTCGATATATTTACTTAATTCTTGAAAAAAACAGAAAAAAAAGAACTAAAATTAATTAGTTCTTAAATAGAACAACTTTCATCATTACATGTATGTCCAGAATCGCTTCCTTCAATTGATTCCAAAGGAGCTTCTTCTTCCCATAGCTTTTCAAGGACTTGTGTAAAATACTCAACAGGTTGAGCTCCACTTATTCCGTATTTTCTATTTAACACAAAGAACGGTACTCCTTGTACTCCTACTTGACGTGCTTCTGTCATTTCTGATTTTACTTGATCCTTATAATCATTACTTTTTAAGACTTTACGAGCTTTTGCTTCATCTAGCCCTACTTCTTTTGCTAGACTTACTAATGTAGAAGTATCAGCTAAATTCAGTCCATCCGTGAAATAAGCTTTCATAAAACGCTCAGTAATTTTGTGTTCTAAATCAAATTGATTAGCCCATTTAGCAATACGATGAGCATCAAAACTATTTGTCATTTTAATATTATCGTAATCATATGTTAATCCAACTGTATGTGCTTGCTGTTTAAACATTGTAAATTTTTCTTTGGCTTTATCGACACTCATTCTGTGTCCTTCTGCAAAGCTCTCTGCTGGACCTTTTTTCATTACCTTAGGTGCATTCGGATTTAACTGGTAAGCTTTGTAAATAACTTCTACTTTATCTTTATGGGGAAAACTCTCTAGTGCTTGTTCAAAACGTTTTTTTCCAATATAGCAAAATGGACAAGCAAAATCAGACCATAATTCTATTTTCATTGTAATCATCTCCTTAATTTAATTACATTATCTTATAAGACACCAATTAAATCAAATGGTTTGCATACAAAGTACAGTTGATTAGGAATTTTTTTTATTATTTAGTATAATTAAAGTATAAGAAAAATTGAAAATGATAGGAAGTGTTATTGTGAAAAAAATACAAAAGATTTATTATATCCTTACTTATATATTCTTTATTTACCCACCGTTCATTTTTGGACTTGTGGAAATATATAAAGAGGGTAACAAAATGGAAACTCACATTGTTACTTTAATAGTAAATATTATTCTGATTTTAGTATTATTATTAATATGCGGATTATTGATTTACTATAAGAAATTACATGTACCAAGCGAAAGAGAAATTAAGTATTTAGTATTTGGGTTCGTTGGTAATATCGTTGTATATTTTTATACATTCCAAAATGATATGAATATCTATAATATTGTTAATACTTATCTAGTATTATTAATTGTATTAGTAGTTCATTATTTCTTGATTTCTAAAAAGATTACAGTTTGGGAGTTATGGATTTTAATGCCAATATTCTTGTTTGTTGATTACTTGAATATAGCTTTAACTGGGTGTGGATTTTCTAATGAGTTTAATTGTAATCCTCGAACACAATTTGATTTATTCTTGTACTTTGTTTATTCAATACTACTAATAACTATTATTGGATACTACTCATATAAAATTTACCTATACAAATATTTAGATATTCTAAAAATCGCAAATATTTCTTTAATTCTTATCGCATCTTTCTTAATTCAAGATTTATTCTATGTACACGATGATATTTTAATGACCCTTGCAATAGTAATACCATTCTTAACTATAATAGATTTTATTGTAGGAATTGTTAATAAGTCATATACACACAAAGTGTTACTTTACTACATAAGAACATATACTCTTTGGTTTGTTTTCTTCTTTATGTCAATGGAGTTAGAATTCTTTAAAGGCGGAGCTGATAATCGAACCTTAATAATTATGGTTGTAATATCTTATGTCTCATTAGGTATAGTAATATTAAAGCCACTATTAAAAATTGATATCTACAGTGATCCTATACTACAAAATAAAAATATCAAACTGCTAAAATGTACTGAAGAACTACTTAAACAAGTAAGAAATAAATATAGTAGCGAACACGCAAAAAAAATAACTCTAGACGATAAAACATATACACTTGTAGCTCTTGATAAAGATCAAGTAATAGGATTTATATCAACTACATTAATTGAATTAGAGCCCCCATTAGATAAAGTCGTAGAAGCTCACATCAACATTATTGAGATAAAAAAAGAGTACTATCAATATGGAGTAGCAAATGGAGTAGCTGAAAGACTAATCAAAAAAACAGAAACCTATTTCAAAAATACTGAAGCAACACAAATCTATGGATGGTCTACAAATGCTTTAATTCATTTATGGAATAATCTAGGATATACGTTTACACTATATACAAAACTAGATGATAAAACAAAACCAAATATCCAAGAATACGGTATCCTTAAAAAACTATAAAAAAAGCCAGCAATGGCTTTTTTAATTAATTTCTATGGCTAGCAGAGGAGTTGTTGATAATTAAAACAAGATTAGCTCTGACATAATACAATATTCTTTAAAAGATCTTTCAATTACATTTAATAATTATTACATAAAATACTATTAAGGAATGTTACAATAATTAAATTAAAAAAGATAATATTGCTACTTTATTTATTACTAAAACTAATTTACACAACTCCTACTACTTTACCTGTTACTGCCAGACATAGAAATTAATTAATTAAAATATAAATTTAGAAATTATCTTATAATTTATTATACTTTAATTTTCTAAAAAAAACAAGCAAATATACTTTTTCAACAAAACTAACAATGCATAAACACCAATAAATTCACTTGATTGATAATAAATGGAAATGATGTATAATAAAGCTATAGAGAGGAGAATTACATGTCAGAAGATAGAAAAATTCTTATTGTTGGATATAACCATATAATCAAAGATTTACTAGATAATTACGATAGTTACACAGATGGTGAAAAAAGTGCAGTAAAAAAAGCTTTGTCAGAATTATATAATTTGAACAGATCACTAAACATATATGATAATAAACCTCGAATATGGGAAGATGAGGCAAAAGAAGCATATAACAAATTCTTTGGTTTTTAAGATTATCTATCCATTCCAAAAAGCTATCAAAAAAAGAAGCTAGAAATAGCTTCTTTACTTTGTGAATTTCAATTATTACGATACTAAAATATATACATACTAAGAAAAACAATTAGTACTAATGAAAGAATTATTCCGTATGAATATTTTAAAAATCTAAGATACTCTTCTTTATTCGATTGTTTAAATATAGAAAATATAACACTATTACTTCTACTAACAAGAATAAGGCATAATAAACTATTGAAGACCATCCCCATCTAAAAAGATTCTGAATAAATTCGATATAGAAGAAGAGAAAATAACTTATTACAAATATCACAAAATATATAACAACAAAATATATAAATAATTTAAGTTTCGATATAGATTCTAATTCTATTTTGTAAGCAATAACTATTCTAATACCCGAAAACACAATTGCTATAAATAGCATAACCGAAGCAATTACCAATGACATATTACTAAATTCCACATGCATATCTGTTTGAAACTCATTATCAATTTCATCGTAATAATTTAAATTGCTAAACCTTTGAAAAAACAATGGATTAGGAACATTATAAACATCACTCACTTTAATGGTATCTCCATTACTATCAACATGTATAAATTTTATATCATCAAGTCTTTTATACTCATCTTTAGAAGTCGCAAAATCAAAAAAATCATACCCAGGACGAAGAAAACAATCAGCATCTTGAACAAAAGCACAATAACTCACCCACTCAGTTTCATCAAGATAATCAAAATCTTCATAATTCGAGAAAACTTCTATGAAGTCTGTATTAATACTTGAAACTATTTCACCATCAAAATCACTTCTAAGCACTAATAAATCTAT
>JAOZSP010000138.1 GCA_029939615.1 Candidatus Izemoplasma sp.
GTCTTTCTAAAACAATTAAAAAAACATCTTTATGTGGATTAGGTTTAACAGCACCTAATCCAGTATTATCAACCCTTGAACATTTTTATGATGAGTATTTAGCTCATGTTGTTGATAACACTTGTCCCGCTAGTACCTGTAAAGGATTAATCGAGAAATATATAATTACAGATGACTGTATCGGTTGTACTATTTGTGCAAAAAGATGTCCTGTTGATTGTATTGATGGATCTGCAAAAAAAATTCATGATATTAATCAAGAAGCTTGTATTAAATGTGGAGAATGTTTTGCATCATGTAATTTTGATGCAATTATTACATTATAAGAGGTGAACTACATGGATACTATAAAACTAAAAATAAATAATCAAGAAATTGAAGTTCCTAAAGGTAAAACAATTCTAGAATTAGCTAGAAATTTAGATATCGACATCCCCACATTTTGTTATGATGAAAGATTAAAAAGTGATGGAGCTTGTCGTATGTGCGTTGTTGAAGTTGAAGGGGTGGATCGTTTACTTACTTCCTGTTCCACTCAAGCAGCTGAGGGAATGAATATACAAACACACTCTGAAGAAGTAATACAAGCAAGAAAAGACATACTTGATTTAACTTGGGCAAGTCATCCTAATGAATGTGTAGTTTGTGATGCAAATGGTGAGTGTAAACTCCAAGATTACTCATATGAATATCAAATCAGTCCTGATCCTGTTTATACTGGGCATAAAAGAGAATTTGATATAATCACTTCTAACAAGTTTTTCTATATAGATCCAGAAAAATGTATTTTATGCGGGAACTGTGTAAATGTCTGTACAGACTTGCAAAAAGTTGAAGCATTAAGTTTCATTGAAAGAGGATACAAGACATATGTATCTTTTGCCTTTGAAGGTGACATGGAAACATCTAACTGTGTTAGCTGTGGGAACTGCGTAAGTGTATGTCCTACAGGAGCAATGGTTGAAAAAAGTAAAGACTTGTTTAGAATATGGGAAACAACTAAAACAAGAACTACTTGTCCATACTGCGGGGTTGGTTGTCAATTTGATTTAGTTGTTAAAAATAATAAAGTAGTCCGAATAGATCCTGCACCTGGAATCCCAAATGAAGGGTTACTATGTGTTAAAGGTAAATTTGCTTTTAAATTTATTAACCATAAGGACAGATTAACAACACCACTAATCAAAGAAAACGGTGAATTTAGAGAAGCAACTTGGAATGAAGCATATGACTTAATAACAAGTAAATTTTTAACCATAAAAAATGAATATGGAGCAAATTCGTTTGCTGGACTTTCCAGTGCAAAAGTAACAAACGAAGAAAACTATATGTTCCAAAAATTGTTTAGAGCAGTTATTGGGACAAACAATGTTGATCATTGTGCAAGACTTTGTCATGCTTCTACTGTTGCTGGACTTGCAACCACTTTAGGAAGTGGTGCAATGACAAATAGTATAGGAGAAGTAAAATATAATGATGTTATCTTTGTAATTGGATCAAATACAACAGAAACACATCCTGTTATCGGATCTTTTATGAAACAGGCTACAGCAAAAGGAGCTAAGCTAATTGTCGCAGATCCACGTAAAATCGAACTTGCTAATGGTGCTGATGTATTCTTGGGTATTAAACCCGGAACTAACGTAGCCTTACTAAATGCAATGATGAATGTAATATATAAAGAGAATTTATATGACAAAGAATATATAAGTACAAGAACTGAAAAATTTAATGAACTTGTTGAAATAATCAAAACCTTCACACCAGAAAAAGCTGCTGATATTTGTGGAGTAAAGGCTGAAGATATTATTAAAGCTGCAAGAATTTATGCAAGTGGAGATAAAGCCGCAATCTATTACGCAATGGGAATAACTCAACATTCCCAAGGGACTAATCACGTTAAGAGTATTGCAAACATAGCTATGATGTGTGGTAATGTCGGTAAAGAAAGTGCGGGAATCAACCCTTTACGTGGCCAAAATAATGTACAAGGTGCTTGTGACATGGGAGGATTACCAAATGTTTACCCTGGATATCAAAAAGTATTCAATAAAGAAGTTCAAGCTAAATTTGAAAAAGCTTGGGCTGTTAAACTTGATGATAAGGTGGGACTAAGTATCCCTCATATATTAAATGGTGCATACGATAAACTTATCAAGTTTTTGTATATAATGGGAGAAAATCCTATGGTGAGTGATCCAGATACAACTCACGTAAAAGCATCTTTGAATAATTTAGATTTCTTAGTAGTCCAAGACTTATTTATGACTGAAACTGCAGAACTAGCAGACGTAATATTACCAGCTTCTTCTTACGCTGAAAAAGATGGTACCTTCACAAATACTGAAAGACGCATTCAAAAAATAAGGCCAGCAATACCTCCGATTGGCAATAGCAAACCGGACTTATTAATAATCCAAGAATTAATGAATAGTTTAGGTTACCCTCAAAAAATTCTCACTTCAAGTGAAGTAATGGATGAACTTGCATTAATCACCCCAATTTATCAAGGTGTCAATTACGAAAGAATTGATAACTTAGGTCTTCAATGGCCAGTAAAAGATAAAAATCATCCAGGAACAAAGTTCTTACATGAAGGTAGTTTTTCAAGAGGTCTAGGACTATTCACCCCTGTTGAATATATAAAATCAAAAGAATTACCTGATGAAGATTATCCATTAATTTTAACTACTGGACGAGTATTATATCATTTCCATACAATTTCAATGACAGGTAAAAATGAGGAAATTAATGAGATTATTCCAAGGAATTATATTGAAATACATCCTAGTACTGCAGCTAAATATAAAATTAAACACATGGACTCTATAAAAGTAAGTTCTAGACGTGGTGAAACAATAGCTGAAGTTCACGTTACTAGTAAGATAAGTGAAAATGTAGTTTTCATGCCTTTCCATTTTGCTGATGGAGCAAATATGTTAACAAACACTGCATTAGATGAAACATGCAATATTCCTGAACTAAAGGTTTGTGCTGTTCAAATTAATGGCTTAGTGTAATATAATATGAAATCAATTATATGCAACTTTAAGGAGGAACCCTTTTGAAAGAATATGTAAACATAAAACTTAGAAAAGAATTCAAATCAAGTATTATAGATAAATATCGAGACAATAAAAGTCCATTAATGCAGATATTGCAAGAATCGCAAAAGCAATTCGGATGTGTTCCTGTAGAAATCCAACAATTAATATCTGAAGAACTAAATATTTCAACTGCCAAAATACATGGAGTTGTTTCATTCTATTCAATGTTTTCATTAAAACCAGCCGGAAAACACATTATCGGAATTTGCACCGGTACTGCATGTCACGTAAAAGGTGCACAAAGATTAGTTGATAGAGTCGAAAAAGAACTAGGTATCAAATATGGAGAAACTACTAAAGACGGCCTATTCACGCTTGCTCCTACTCGTTGTGTTGGAGATTGTTCAAAAGCAGCGGTCGTTATGGTAGATGACACGATGTATGGTAATGAAACAGGAGAAAGCATCATAAAAATCCTCAAATCATATCAAAATAAAAAATCATAATGAGAAAGCAAACAAGTAATTACTCTGATTAATCATTAAAAAATCCCAATTCATATTCAAATGAATTGGGATTTTAATAACTAGATAATAAGTCGAATTTCATATTTATTTAAACAGGTATAAGCTACTTGTTTATTTTTTTTACTCTACCTACAATGCCACCTTCTAGCATCACTTTAATACCATGGGGATGTTTTGAAGAATTAGTTAATATTTTTTCAACAATACCTTCTGTAAAAACATTTGTTCTTTGGTTGTGTTTTTCAACCACAAATACTTTATCTCCAATTTTAATATTGCTTCTAAATGTTCCATTCATATTATTCACCTTTATATTTCTTCTTAATATACATCTTTTTTACGATTTCTCTTACTCGATCGTTTTTTAAATACTCATCCAAAGTTCCTTCATAAGTATAAGAACCTAAATCTCCCAAAATTACTTGTTTATTACAAACAGTATTTATTAATCTATGATCATGAGAAGTCATTAACAGACCCCCTTTGAATTCTTTTAAACCTTTATTTACAGATTGAATCGATTCTAAGTCCAAATGATTTGTTGGTTGATCTATTAATAATGTATTTGCCTCAGTTAACATTAATTTTGAGAACATGCATCTCATTTTTTCTCCACCACTTAAATATTTAACTTTTTTTAATGGTTGATCTCCACTAAATAACATTCTTCCCAAGAAGCCTCTTAAATATGATTCAGCTGGATCTTTTGAAAAGTGTTGAAGCCATTGAATTAAGTTCTCATCATTTTTTTCAAAGAACTTAGTATTATCAGCTGGTAAATAAGCGGTTGTAATTGTTTGTCCCCACTTAATTGTACCTGTATCAGGAGTGTGTTCTTCTGCTAGAATTTTAAGCAGAAGTGATTTAGCTAAATCGTTTTTTCCAAGTAGTGCAACTTTTTCTCCTCTATTAATAACGAATGATACATTTTTAAATATCTTATCTCCATCTAATGAGGCGCTTAAATTTTCAACAACTAATACGTCTTTACCTAATTGCTTGGCAATATCAAATCCAATAAATGGATATAAAATAGATGATGGAACGATATCTTCAAGATTGATTTTTTCTAATGATTTCTTTCTTGAAGTAGCCTGAGATGATTTAGATGCATTTGCGCTAAATCTTGCTATAAAAGCCTTTAATTCTTTTATTTTCTCTTCTTTTTTTCTAT
>JAOZSP010000001.1:0-20716 GCA_029939615.1 Candidatus Izemoplasma sp.
AAATAATGCTAAAACATTTGGAATTGGTATTCGTATTGCAAAAGGTTATCACCGTGTATACGGATATACAAACAGTTCAGAAGAAAATGATTTAGTTAAATTAGCTGAAGATTTATCACAATCATTTCCTGGAGAAAGTGCAAATATTCAATTTGAACTAGAAGAATTAAAAATTGCTGATTTACATCAAGCAAAAATTTTACCTTCAGAAGTAGCTATTGACGAAAAGATTACTATATTAAAAAGAGCTAATAAAGCAGCTAGGGACTATGATGAGGATATCAAACAGGTATACTTAAACTATCAAGATTATGTTCAAAAAGTATGGATTGCAAATACTGAGGGAACTTATGTTCAAGATACTAGAACAAGAACTCGTATGTATATTAGTGCAGTTGCTGCTAACGAAACAACTAAACAAACTGGTGGAAAAGGTCCTGGTGGGACATACGGATTTGAATTTTATAGTGAAGTAATTAATGTTGAAGATGAAGCTAGAGAAGCAGCTAGAGTTGCAATTGCAAATCTTCATGCCAAAGAATGCCCTAGTGGGAAATTGGCCGTTGTTATAGATAACGGGTTTGGTGGAGTTATTTTCCATGAAGCAGTTGGACATAGTTTAGAAGCAACAATGGTTGCTAAAGGTGCAAGTGTATTTAGTGGAAAAAAAGGAGAACTAATTGCTAATCCATTAGTTAATGCTGTTGATGATGGAACTATTAGTCATGCATGGGGTAGTGCTACTTATGATGATGAAGGTAATTTACAAAAAAGACGTCAATTAATTAAAGATGGTATTTTGACAAGTTATATGATAGATAAACTAAATGCTAAGAGAATGAATGACGAATGTACAAATTCTGGTAGACGTGAGTCTTATAGATATGCTCCTACTTCAAGAATGACAAATACATTTATTGATAATGGAGAATCAACATTTGAAGAAATCATTGCAGCTACTAAATTTGGATTATATGCTAAAAAATTGGGCGGTGGAAGTGTAAATCCTGCAACTGGTGATTTTAACTTTTCTGTTAATGAAGGGTATATGATTAGAGACGGTAAGATTGCTGAAGCAGTACGCGGAGCATCACTTGTAGGTACTGGACGTGAAGCATTACTGAAAGTAGATATGGTAGGAAATAATTTAGATCGTGAGCAAGGAATGTGTGGTAGTGAATCAGGATCTATCCCTACGGACGTTGGACAACCAACAATTAGAATATCAGAGATTACTGTTGGTGGAAGAGGAGGTGCTATTTAATGAATTTTGAAAAGTTATTCGACTTAGCTAAAGCAAAAGGAATTGAAGACTTACAAGTATATTTTACGGGTGGTACCGAATTTGATATTGAAGTATTTAAAGGCGCTTTAGAAAAATATACTATTGCTGATACAGCAAAATTGGCTGTTAAGGGTATCTATAACTCAAAAATGGGTAATGTAAGCACAGAAATTATTAATGAAGACGTTTATGGATTTATAGTTGATAGCGTAATCGCTTCTGCTAATGCAGTAGACAGTGAAGATGAAGTATTTATTTATGAAGGAGATAAAGAATATACTAATGTTGAGGGATTATATAATACAAGCCTTAATGAAGTAACTCCTGCTCAAAAAATTGCTAACACTAAGCGTTTAGAAGAATTAATTATGGCACAAGATGAAAGAATTACTATGGTTCAAGTATCTTATGGAGAAGGAACATCAAAAGTATTAATACAAAACTCAAAAGGTTTAAAACTCGAAAAAGAGGCTAATGGTGCATCTTTGGTTGCATTTATTATAGCTTCAGATGGTAACGATCAAAGAACTACTCATGAATATAAACTGACAAATGATTATAATGACTTTGATTTAGAAAAATTTGCAGAAGAGGGAGCTAAAAAAGCTTGTTTACAATTAGGTGCTGCTCCTTGTGAAAGTGGAGAATATGAGATAGTTCTTGAAAACTTAGCAAGTGCTACATTACTTTCACCATATATTTCAATGTTTAGTGCAGAGAGCGTTCAAAAAGATGTCTCTTTATTAAAAGGTAAAATTGATGAAATAATTGGTAGTGAATTAATTACTTTAGTTGATGATCCATTTATGAAAAAATCATATAAATCAGGTGGGTTTGATAATGAAGGTGTTGCTACTAAATATAAAGAGCTTATTAAAGATGGGAAATTAACAGGGTATTTACACAATCTAAAAACAGCTAAAAAAGATGGTGTTCTATCTACAGGAAACGCTTTTGGAAGAGGAATTTCAACAACAAACTTCTATTTTAAGGCAGGTAAAGAAGAATTTGATGATATGGTTAAATCAATGAAAAAAGGATTAATCATCACATCTATTTCAGGTACTCATGCTGGTTGTGACGCAATAAGTGGAGACTTTAGTTTACAGTCTTCTGGATTCTTAGTTGAAAACGGGAAAATAGTTAGACCTGTTGCACTAATTACTATTGCAGGAAACTATTTAGACTTATTAAAAGATATTACTCATGTTGGAAATGATTTAAAATTAGACTACGGATTTGTAGGAAGTCCATCAATGAAAATTAGATCTTTAAAAGTATCAGGAAAATAAACACTGCCAAAAGCAGTGTTTTTTTGAAAGTGTTTACACTTGTTCTTTGAAGTCTAGTTAGTTTACATATGGAAACAATTAATGTATAATAAGAATGAAAATATTATAAATAGAGGAGGAATTAATTATGGGTCTTGTATCTGCAAAAGATATGTTAGTAAAAGCAAGAAAAGAAGGTTATGCTGTAGGACAATTTAACATTAATAATTTAGAGTGGACAAAAGCGGTTTTAGTAGCTGCGCAAAAAGCGAACTCAGCGGTTATTTTAGGAGTATCTGAAGGTGCTGCTAGATATATGACAGGATTTGATACTGTTGTTGGAATGACTGAAGGAATGATGAAGAATTTAGGAATTACAGTTCCTGTATCATTACATTTAGATCATGGTAGTTTTGATGGAGCTAAAGCTTGTATTGAAGCTGGATTTAGTAGTGTTATGTTTGACGGTTCACATTATTCAATTGAAGAAAACATTCAAAAAACAACTGAAATAATTGCTTATGCAAATGAACGTGGAATTAGTGTTGAAGCTGAAGTAGGAAGTATTGGTGGCGAAGAAGATGGTATTATTGGTGCTGGAGAAGTTGCTGATGTTAATGAATGTAAAATGATTGCTGATTTAGGCGTTACTATGTTAGCAGCAGGAATTGGAAATATTCATGGAAAATATCCTGCAAATTGGACAGGGTTACGACTAGACGTATTAAAAAACATCCAAGATGCAACTGGGAATATGCCTTTAGTACTTCATGGTGGAACTGGTATTCCTGATGAAATGGTTAAAGAAGCAATCGCGTTAGGTGTTTCAAAAATTAATGTAAATACTGATTTACAGTTGATTTTTGCTGCTGCAACTAGAAAATATGTTGAGGCTGGATTAGATTTAGTTGGTAAAGGTTACGATCCTCGTAAATTATTAAAATCAGGATATGATGCAATCGTTGAAGCAATTATAGAAAAAATGGAATTATTTGGTTCTAAAGATAAAGCGTAGGTGTTTTAAATGATAGATTGGATTTATGCTAACCCTGTTTTAGCGGCTTTTTTAGCGACTTTATTTACTTGGGGGATGACTGCATTAGGTAGTGCATTGGTATTTCCTTTTGCAAAAGTATCAAAAAAGGCATTTAATGGCTTATTAGGATTTAGTGCTGGAGTTATGATTGCTGCATCTTTTTGGAGTTTATTAAATCCAGCAATTATTCTTGCTGAATCACAAGGGATGAATCCGATTATGCAGGCTTCATTTGGATTTTTAAGTGGGGGTTTGTTTATTCTTCTAATTGATAAATATTTACCGCATATGCACGTTATGACAAAACATGAAGAAGGAATAAAATCATCTTGGCATCGTAGTGTTTTGTTAGTATTAGCTATTACCTTACACAATATACCCGAAGGATTAGCCGTTGGTGTAGCATTTGGTTACGCTGCTAGTCTTGCTGGTGGAACACCTGCAGCATCTGCAGCTGTTGGTGGAGCTGTTGCTTTAGCAGTAGGGATTGGTATTCAAAATTTCCCAGAAGGAGCTGCGGTTAGCGTTCCTTTAAGACGTGAAGGTATGAAAAAATCTAAGGCATTTTCAATAGGACAATTCAGTGGTATGGTTGAGCCAATAGCGGGTGTTATAGGAGCAATTTTGGCGATTACAATGAGAGATATTTTGCCGTTCTCGTTAAGTTTTGCTGCTGGAGCAATGATCTATGTAGTTGTAGAAGAGTTAATTCCTGAATCGCAAATGATGGAAACAACAAAAATTGCTACAATAGGAGCTATGATAGGATTTGTTGTTATGATGGCATTGGATGTTTCTCTTGGATAGTTTCGTACTTAAGGATTATGCTTCTTGGAAGATAGAAAATCATGAATTATTAGACACCCTAAATAAAAATGATAATCTAATTTATGAACGTCTTGAGCCAATTTATTTAGTTTTAGAACATATATATGATTTAGCTTGTGATCAATCTGAAATTGATGAGGATTATGAAGCGATATTCCAAATAGGATTTAACTATCTTTTTTCACAGTTCAATGTAATAAAAATATATTATGAGAGTTTGTTTAACTCTAACTGTAATGATTTTGTTCGTTATAGCGAAATGATGGTATTTTTGTTATATATATTTGATATAAGGACGGATTTAGAAAATCAAGGAATTGAATCAAGTTTAGAAGCGTTAAATGATGTTGAGACATATATTGAAAACATGATTATGGAACGAAGAGAAGACTATGATTATGTTCGTAAAACTTTAAATGATGTTTTAAGAACTATTTTTGATGGATTTGATTATGAATTTGTAAGTATTATTGATATATTTGTTGAGATTGCTGAAAATCTAGGAATATTCATTTATGAGAATAAGGAATTTGTAATTGGTAAAGAAATTTAAAACACAGGATTTGATCTTGTGTTTTTTTTACAAAAAAATAGGACTGAATTTCAGTCCTATTTACCTCTTGGTTTCATATGTGGAAATAGTAATACATCTCTAATTGAGGCATTTCCTGTTAAAAGCATAATTAGTCTATCAACACCAATTCCAAGTCCACCTGCAGGTGGCATACCATATTCTAATGCTTCAACATAATCAATATCCATTTCATTTGCTTCAGCATTTCCTAATTCTTTTTCAGCTAATTGTGATAAAAATCTCTCTTTTTGATCAATCGGATCATTTAATTCTGTAAAAGCATTTGCGTATTCACGACCATCGATAAATAGCTCAAATCTATCAGTAAATCTTGGATCTTCTGTATTCTTTTTTGCTAATGGACTGATTTCGATTGGGTGTCCAAATACAAATGTTGGTTGAATAACATTTTTTTCACAGTACTCTTCGAATAGTAAGTTTAAGATGTGTCCTGTTCCTGTATAGTGTTTTGGTACATCAAGTTCGCGGTCTAGAGCGAATTGCTTTGCCTTCTCAAAAGTCATATTTTTATCCCAAAAATCAATTCCTACAGTATCTCTTACAGCATCTGCCATATGAAGTTTTGTCCATGGTTTTGTTAAATATATTTCTTTATCGTTATAAATAACAGTAGCTTTTCCAAGTTCTTTGGCAACTGTGGATACTAAATACTCTGTTAGTTCCATCATTGTTTCAACGTTGCCATATGCTTGATATAGTTCTAACATTGTAAATTCAGGATTATGTTTAATACTCATCCCTTCGTTTCGGAATGTTCTACCAATTTCATAAACACCATCAAATCCACCAACTATTAATCTTTTTAAGTATAGTTCTGGCGCTATTCTAAGGTAAAAAGGCATGTTTAGAGAATTATGATGTGTTTCAAATGGTCTAGCTGCAGCTCCACCTAGTATTGGGTGAAGAATTGGTGTTTCTACTTCTAGATAACCACGATCATCAAGTAATCTCCTAATCATTGTAATTATTTTAGAGCGTAAAATGAAGGTGTTTCTAGAATCGATGTTAGTTATTAAATCAACATATCGACGACGATATCTTTCCTCTATATCTTTTAGTCCATGATACTTTTCTGGAAGAGGGCGTAAAGCCTTACTTAAATGCGTAATTTTCTCAGCACGAATACTTAGTTCACCCATTCTTGTTTTCATTATTTTACCTTCGACACCAATAATGTCTCCGATATCTGCTTTTTTAAATAATTCAAAAGTATCTTCACCAACAGCATCTAATCTAACGTAAAGTTGAACTTGTCCAAATTGGTCCATTATATGTGCAAAAGCAGCTTTTCCTTTACCACGGATTGTCATTATACGACCAGCAATTTTTATTAGTTCTGTGTCCATATCATGAAGTTCTTCTTTTGTGTATTGATCAAATTTCTCTTGTAAAGATCTTGTATTGTTATTACGATCAAAACGTTGTCCAAAAGGATCTAACCCTTTTTCTCTTAAATATTTTAGTTTTTCTCTTCTAACCATCTCTTGTTCAGTATGTTTTTCCATTTAAGTCACCTCTTTTTGTAATGTGTTTATGATTATATCATATAATAATTTCTTATAAAATAAAATAGAACAAAAATGTTCTATTTTGTGGCGGTATTTAATATTTCTAGATTATCATACATGACTGTAATGTAATTTGCCCCATTTTCTGCTTCTTCATTTGTGAGGTTTCCAAGGCCATGTAAGAAGAGAGCACTAGCTGAGAGATCTATTGTTAGCAATTCTTGTAGAACTTGTTCTCCAGCTGGAGAGTTAACATTTTTTTCAAATAGAATAAAATGAATATTATGTTCAAGTGCTAAATCTACATACTCAATAATATCACCAGGATTACTTTCTGATGAATGTGCGTCGGTTGTGATTGATAATATTTCAATATCATATCTTTCATGCCAATAAGTAAATAACATTACTGTTGCAATAATCGGTTTAATTGCTTCATCTGCCATAAGTTGATAGTCTTGATCTAGTTTTTCTAATGCAGCGCTTAGTACCACATAATTATTATTATATAATTCTTGGTTTTCTGGATAGGTTGAAATAAGTTTATCTTTTACAAACTCTGCAGCTTGTAACATGCGTACTGGATCTAACCAAAAATGAGGGTCTTCACTTAGAGAGTTTTCATCACATGTAGTTGGAGTTTCTCCATGGTTTTCCTCGTCATGAGAATGGGCATAACAAACTAAGTTATATTCGATATGTTGAGACATATCAACTAATTGAACATCTCCTTCAGAAAAAGTACTATCTAAGTTATTTTTGATATAAGTGTCAACACCACCGTTAATGTAAAAAAGCAAATCAGAGTATTGCATATCGATTATTTCTTTTGCACTCCAGTCATACGAAGTGCTATGAACATTTGATCCAGGAACTCGTTTAATTTCAACTGTTTCTCCAGCAATAGATTCAACTAAATATTGAACTGGATATACTGTTACATAAATGATATTTTCTAAATCATCATCATTGCCATTACATGCGGTAAGTGCTATGACAAGAACAAAAGACACCAATAATAATAACATTTTCTTCATTTTTACCACCCTATTTCTTTACTAACAAATTATATTATAATAAAGTTAAAAATGCAAACTTTTACAATCTTTTCTCGTTAATAATTTCAAACATATTTTGAGCATCTTCTTTTTTTGTAGAGTCTAGTAGTTTTAAGACTTTTATTTCGACAATTTTATTTCCGAAAGAAATCGTTATGATATCATCAATATCTAATTTTGTAGATGATTTTGCTATTCTTCTGTTTATTTCAATTCGACCGTTATCAGCGACTTCTTTTGCTAAAGTTCGTCTTTTTATTATTCTGGATACTTTTAAAAATTTATCTAACCTCATTATTTTCACCTATTTTCAATAAGAAAGGAATTTCTAAATATCTTGTTGGCTTTTTGAAACAGCAATAGTAACTTTTGAAGGAGTTTTTTCTTCTTCAGCAACTGTTTTTGATTCTTTTTCTGTTTCTAATTCTTGCTTTTCAAGTTTTAGTTTTTTCTTTTCCCACCAACCTAGTTTTCCTGATTCAACTATTTCATAAATATCTTCTTTTGTAAGTGTTTCAACTTCTAGAAGATATTTTGCAATTAGTTTTAATAAACCAATGTGTTTACGTAATGTGGTTTTACCTATTTCGTAGCATTCATTGATAATTTTACGAACTTCGTTATCAATTTCTAATGCAACTTGATCACTAAAAGCTTTATCAACATTGTAGTCTCTTCCTAAGAAAACACTATTGCTACGTTTTTCATAAAGGATTGGTCCTAAACTACTCATACCGTACTCTGTAACCATTGAACGAGCTATTTCGGTTGCTTTTTGAAAGTCGTTGTGAGCTCCTGTTGAAACTTCATTAAAGATAAGTTCTTCAGCAATACGTCCACCTAATAGACCAGTAATACGGTCTACTAAACTTGTTCTAGTTGATAAGAATGATTCCTCTTCTTCAGGAAGCATTAAAGCATATCCTCCTGTGTCACCACGAGGAATAATTGTTACTTTATGAACGACATTTGCGTTATCTAGTTTGATACCAAGAACAGCATGTCCTGCTTCATGATGAGCTATAAAGTTGCGTTCTCTTTTTGTGAAGACACGTGATTTTTTAGCTGGGCCCATCATTACGCGGTCTACTGCTTCATCGATATGATATAGTTTGATAAGTGGTTTTCTCTCTCTAGCTGCTAGGAGAGCTGCTTCATTTAGTAAGTTCTCTAAATCGGCACCTGTAAATCCTGGTGTTCTTTTAGCAATTTCATCAAAAGTAACTTTAGGATCTAATTTTTTATTTTTAGCGTGAACTTCTAATATAGCTTTACGTCCTTTAATGTCTGGACGAGATATTAAAATTTGACGATCAAAACGACCCGGTCTTAATAAGGCGGGATCTAATACGTCAGGGCGGTTAGTTGCGGCCATAACAATAATTCCAGAGTTTGTTCCAAAACCATCCATTTCAACTAGTAATTGGTTTAGTGTTTGTTCTCTTTCATCATGACCTCCACCAAGTCCTGCTCCTCTTTGACGACCAACAGCATCGATTTCATCAATGAAAACGATACATGGTGAATTTTGCTTAGCATTTTTAAACATATCTCTAACACGGCTAGCACCAACACCAACGAACATCTCAACAAAATCCGATCCGCTTATTGCATAAAATGGAACGCTAGCTTCACCAGCTACAGCTCTTGCTAGTAGTGTTTTCCCAGTTCCGGGAGGACCTACTAACAATATCCCTGTTGGAATTCTAGCACCAAGTGCCATATATCTTTTAGGGTCTTTTAAGAAATCTATAATTTCTTCAAGTTCTTGCTTTTCTTCTTCTACTCCAGCAACATCATCAAAAGTTGCTGTTTTACCTTTTTGCAATTTAGCACGATTTTTACCAAAATCAAAGGCTTTATTATTTCCACCACTATTTCTCATGAATAGTGCAACAATTACTACTAATAAAATTAATGGTCCAACAATTGAAATAACACCCCATATACCGTAAGTAGGTGCACTTATATGGACATAATCAATATTGTTTGTAAGTGCTACGTCGATTAAATCGTTAAGTGTTTCTTGATTAGGAATTTCTAATGAATATTCCCCGGTAATAGTTAAATCACCAAGATTAGGGTAATATATACCCTCAATTAAATATCCTTCGTCATTTTCATCACCTGATAAAGGCGTTGAAGTCATTGTTTTTATTTTATTGTTATTCATGTACGCAACATACGTATTATAATCTGGTTCCAAAACTACTTCTTCACTACTTGTAAAAACATAATAGGCACCAAAAACGAATAGTAGTATAATTGATATCACAATTAAATTACCAAATTTGCTTTGAGATGGTTTTAGTTGTTTGTTTTCAGCCATCAAATCACTCCTTATTTACTTTGTACTGTATACTTCTGGCTTTAAGACTCCTACATAAGGTAGGTTTCTGTATTTCTCTTCATAGTCAAGACCGTATCCCACTACGAATTCTTTAGGAATAGTTACTCCTATATATTCGGGATCTAGAACGACTACTCTTCCTTCGGGTTTATCTAATAAAGTTACAACACTAACACTTATTGCACCTCTATATTTTAATAAATCCATAATAACTTTTATTGTTCTTCCTGTATCAACGATGTCTTCAGTAATAATTACATGACGACCTTTGACAGGAATGTTTAAGTCTTTTTTGATTTTAATATCACCAGAAGATTGAATTCCTCCGTGATAACTAGATACATCCATAAATCCAAGTTCAATATGACAATCAATTTCTGTGATTAGTTTTCCCATGAAGGGAACACATCCTTTTAGTAATCCAATTACTATTGGGAATTTGTCTTTGTATTCTTCAGTAATGATTTTACCTAGTCTTTTTGCAATTTCATCAATTTCCTCAGCTGATACAAGAATTTTTTCAATATCTTTATCTAACATTATTCCACCTCATATATATATATTTTATTCGTTTTAGTTTTGTCTTGATAAGATTTTTTTAATCCTGGGATCCAAAGAACATTTGTGTCGTTAGAAATTAGTAGTAATCGATCTCTTTGTGACTTTGGAACTTTTTTATCAATAAAGATGTCTTTGACTTTTTTTGTACCCACTTTAAGGATTAGTTTATCGCCATCTTGTCTTTGTCTAATGAATAACGGAAATACTAATCTATTATAACATAATTCAAAATAATTACTATAACTATGTGTTAATTTATTATGGGTAAATATGTAACTTTTATTGTCGTTTACAAAATATTCTCCCTCTTTAATTACCTTGATATTTAGCGTTTTAAATTCTTCTACTTTCGCAACATAAATGACTTCGTATTCTTTAATAAAATTGTAGTTGTTAGATAGGGAAATTAATTGATTTGGAGAACTACTAAGGCATATTTCAATAATTGATTTGTATTGTTCGTAAGTTACTTCAACAGAATTATTTGTTGTTAAGTTAACAAGGTGTTTGATTACTTTAATTTTGACGATTTTATTTAGTTTGTTGAAGTCGTGTAAACTGACATTGTTGTACATAGAATACGATTTAAGAAATTCGTTTTTCTTTTCCTCTAAAACCTCATCAGCTGAATCAATATATTCAGCTAGTTGAATAATCTTGTTGTCAAGATTTGGGTTCTCTTTTTTTAGTAAAGGAATAATTGTGTTTCGAAATCTATTTCTTGTATAAATGTCTTCACTGTTTGATTTATCTTCGAAGGATTTTATATTATGTTTTTTGGCATACTGAATAATCTCTTTTTTTCTTGTGTTCATAAGTGGTCTTACAATTGAAACGTTTCGATCAATTCTAATTTCTTTTATTCCAGAATAGCCACTAAAACTTGTTCCTCTAACAATTCGCATTAAGATAGTTTCAACTTGATCATCAAGATGGTGTGCAACTGCGATTTTAGATGAGTCATATTTTTGGGCAATTGCTTTGAAGAAATCATATCTCTTTAATCTTGAATCATGATGAAAATTTGATTTGGTATTGTCTAAGATAGTATATCCTTCAAAAGGAACATTATACTCTTTTGCCATTTTACTTATGTATTCATATTCCAAAATTGATTCTACTCTTTTGTTATGGTTTACATGGGCAATTACAATGTTGGGATTTTGTTTATAGATGATATCAAAAAGTACCATTGAGTCGATACCTCCACTCAATGCGATTATAATTGTTTCATTTTTACTAAATAATTGTTTCTCTTTTATTAGTTTATATATTTTTTCTGTCATTGTGATCACCTACAGTTATTATATCATACCATGTTATGTTTGATAATCAATATATTACTTTGAATTACAAAATAATAAGGGAATTTAATAGATATATGATATAATGAAAAAAGATAGAAAAAATAAGAATGGAGACGATTTTATGTTTAAGCTTCCACATTTGTCAAAAAAGGAAAAGGCATGGGTATTATATGATGTTGCGAATTCTGCATTCATTTTAACGGTTATTACAATATTTTTACCAATTCTGTATGAGCTAGTTTATATGGAACCTCATGTTACAGGAGGAGTAGTAAAGTATTATGAAATTGGTGGAAAACAATTTGTAACTGCTGGATATAGTTCTTTGTGGGTTAAGGGGTCACAAACATTTAAGTATTTAACAAGTTTATTAGCATTAACTGTTGCTATTTTGAGTCCCATAATTGGATCATGGTCTAATTACCGAGGTAACAAGAAAAAATTCTTTAGAATTTTCTTAGCTGTTGGGATAATCGGTGGATTAGGTTTAGCTATACCTGGGTATGGTTGGGTTACACTATTAGTTATTTTTGCGATTACAAGTATGGGGTATAATTTAACGAATGTAATTTATGATGCATTTTTAGTAGATGTTACTACTGAAGACCGAATGGATGAAATTAGTGCTACTGGATTTGCTTGGGGATATATTGGAAGTTTGGTTCCATTCTTTGTTGGACTAATTCCTTATGCTTTAGTTCTATTTGAAACTATTAAACCAGGATTTTTGGGGTTTGATAGAACAATGTTAGAAAAACTAGCAATTGGGTTTGCGTTTGTAGTATCTATTGCTTGGTGGTTATATTACTCACTACCATTATTAAGAGATGTTGAACAAACTTATAATATTGAACAAACTGAAAATTCTTTAAGAGAATCATTCAAACGATTAGGGAAAACGTTTAAAGAAATTAGAGCTTATCGCTATATCTTTATTTTCTTAATAGCTTATTTATTATATATTGATGTAGTTAACTCTGTAATTAGATTAGCTACTAATATTGGTTCTGATTTAGGTGTTGGATCAATGACGATGCTTGGTGTAGTAGTAATGGTACAAGTAATTGCTTTCCCATCAGCTTTAATATATGGTCGTTTAACTAAGAAATTTGGCGGTAAGAGAATGATTTATTATGGTATCTTTATTTATGCATTAGGTGTATTTATGGTTTACCTTATTACTGCTGAAACTACATATTATATGTGGATAGTTGGGGCTTTAATTGGTACTGCACAAGGTGGTATTCAATCTGTAAGTCGTAGTTATTTTGCTAAGATGGTACCTTATGAAAAAGCGAATGACTTCTTTGGATTCTTTAGTGTATTTGGAAGATTTGGCGGAATTATTTCACCATTTATTATCGCGTACTATCAAGCTCCTTCTCGTTTGGGAATAAATGGTGCGGTTTTACTATTAGTTATTCCATTAATGGTTGCTTGTATTCTTTTAATGTTCGTTAAAAATGAAAAAGTTGCGTACGTTGAAGAATAAGAAGTATATTTTAGCTAGTAGTTCACCTCGAAGAAAAGAGTTATTAAAACTTTTAAATATTGAGTTTACGATAAAAGCTAGTGATATAGAAGAAGTGTTAAGAAATGATTTTACACATATTGAAAATGTTGAAAGTTTAGCTTTTCAAAAAGCATTAGCAGTTAGTAAAGATAATGAAAATTCATATGTTTTAGGATTTGATACTTTAGTAATTTTAGATGATGAAGCTTTGGGAAAACCAATAGATCGTGATGACGCATTTAAGATGTTGAAAAGGTTATCTGGTAATTATCATACAGTTATTACTGGCTGTGCAATTGTAAGTGACGGTTATAAAGATGTATTTAGCTCTTCAGCTCGCGTAAGGTTTAATGAGATGTCTGATGCGGAAATAAATGAATACCTTGATACAGAGGAACCTTATGATAAAGCGGGGGCTTATGGGATTCAAGGATATGGAGCACGGTATGTAAATTGTATTGATGGTGATTTTTATACTATTATGGGTGTTCCTTTACAAAAACTTTATATTAAATTGAGAGACCTTTAGAGGTCTCTTTTGTTTGATGATTGCGTATTATATGTAGTTTAGTGTAGAATAAATGTATGATACTATAAATCCATTTTTTAATAGAAATAGGAGTGCTAAACTAAAAGTACTTCAAAGGAGGTTGTTTTATGTTTAAATTGAAAGTAGCTAATTCAGAACATAAAATAATAAAAGAAAGACTAGAGTTAATAGAGACACCTAAGTATAGTTATGTGGTTACTGATGATAAGGATCTTATTGAAGAAGATAAGATTAATATTGTTTTCAATCATGCTGAAATTCCTAAAGTATCAAGTCTACTTGATTTGATTGTTAGAGGAGAAGAACTATATTTAAACGGCCATAATGAATTTGGGCAAAAGAGTGTTGAATGTCGTAATTTTTATTATTTCATTGTTGAAAATGAGGATGTTTATGGTGTGCTTAATGATACGAGATTGCTTTTTAAATTGAAATTATATGAGATTGAAGAATTATTAGTTTCAAAAGACTTTATTCGTGTTAGTAAGTATTGTCTTGTAAATATAGGTAAAATCGACTATATTAAAACAGTTTTGAACTCCAAATTGGATTTACTTATGAAAAACGGTGATTACTGCGAAGTTAATCGTAGTTATCTAAAAGACTTTAAAGCATCGTTAAAAATTTAAGGAGGTATCATTATGTTATTTTTAATTAATAATCCTATTGTCTTATTTGTTGGATTGGTTATGTTAGGATTTATGGGTTTTATAGGAATCAAAATTTCCAAAGAATTAAAACTAAATAGTTTACTTAGAATTAAACAAGGCGCTATGCGTATCAAAGTTCCATTTAAGGGGATTGGTACTAGGATAGGTCTTTTGTCAAGTGCAGCACTTGCACCTGTGGTTGTTGTAGCCGTTGCCTTAACAATCGGAACGTCGACTACTATTACTCCTTCGGGAGAAATATATGATATTCATAATTCAACAGATATTATGGATATATATGATTCATTCCAGGAGAATATGTCTACTTATAATACTTTTGGAGGTTTTTTAAGAAATGAAGCAATGATGGACGGAGCTCCTGAATTTGGTGTTGATTTAGCTGCTACTTACGATTCAAATGATCAAGGTAGTGATGATTATTCAGAGGTTAACGTTCAAGTTATTGGTGTAGACGAGATGGATAATGTTATTACTGATGGAAAATATATTTATTCAATTTACGGAGATATGGTTAAGATTACTTTAGCTTATACACAAGGATTAGAATCTGATGCCTTAGCTAAGTATATTGATATTGAATATGAAACTGAAGATGAAGTTTGTCCTACAGGATTTAATATATCAGGATTATATATTGATGATGAATATTTAGTTGTAATTGGATCAGAATATGAGTATTATTGTGAAGCAAAAGATCCTGATGGCGGAGATTCAGAGGGGGAAGATCCTGACTATGATATAGGTTCAGAGATATATTACCCAGGTTATGTTCGTGAAAGTAATAGTGTAAAAGTATATGTATATGATATAACTGATGATTTTATTGAAATCGCGGATTATGAAATATCTGGAAACTTAATAGGAACAAGAAAAATTGATGATAATTTGTATATTATTACTAACTCATATATTCCATTCTATTTAGATGATGTAGATTTAAATGATTACTTACCATATTATGTAGCTAGTGATACAAAAATTACTGCGAATTACAATGATATTATTTATGTTGAGGGAACTACTCCCAATTCATTTACAACGTTTTACGCCCTTGATTTAGATCATAATTTGGCCGATATGGAAGTAGTTTTAGGTGATAGCGGATATAATTTATATGTATCAAATGAAAATATTTATCTAGTTGGAAATATGTATTATTTTGCTCCTATGGCTGAATGGTTAAATATTCAAGAGCCAGTATCTGAGACAAAAACTGCAATAATAAAAGTTGCTATTACAGGCGCAAATCTTGAGTTTCATAGTATGGGTGCAGTAGATGGATACGCCTTAAATCAATTTTCAATGGATGAATATGATGGTAATTTAAGGATTGTAACTACGACTGTAGAAACAAGTTTCCAAAATGATAACATGATTTCCTTTTGGAGTGGTGATGTAAGAAATAACATTTATGTTCTTAATGATGATATGGAAGTTATCTCTGTCACAGATGATTTCGGAAAACCAAGAGAAACAGTTAAATCTTCTAGATTTGTTGGTGAATTCTGTTATGTTGTTACATTTGAACAAACTGATCCATTTTATATCATTGATTTAAGTAATCCACTTAATCCTATAAAAAGAGGAGAACTAGAAGTTCCAGGATTCAGTTCTTACTTACAACCTTTAGGAAATGATTTTATACTAGGAATCGGGTTTGGAGATAATAGCGGAGGAACAAACGGATTAAAAATTTCTGTATATGATGTAAGAGATAAAGAGAATCCAACATTGTTTGATGAATTAATCTTTGATTATGAAGAATTTGGTTGGGGATATAGTACTGCTACATATAATCATAAGGATTTATTAGTTAGCTTAAGTAAAGGTCTTATAGCTTTACCGTTTAGTACTTATAGCTATTCTAATAGTGAATATAGTTATGACAGTGGAATACTTGTTTTAAGATTTGATCCTATTGATGGTTTATCTCGAGATGGATTTATCCAACATGAAGTAGATACTAGTGAAGATGTATATGTTTATAAGATTAAATTTATTGAAAATTTCTTATATACAGTATCAAACAAATATATCAAAATTTCTACAATTGAAGATCCGGAAGTAATTATTAATGAACTTGATTTAACTGAATAACAAAAATAATTTAAAAGAGGCTGTAAAGAAATAAAAGTTACAGCAAATAGTTATCCAGTGGATAAATAAAGCAAAAACCGACTCAAAAGAGGTCGGTTTTTTTGTATGATTAGAGTATGACAAAACACCATAATTACACAGAAAACTATACAACAAATCAATTGGTTTTACCACTAAATTTAGGAATTATTTTACACTCTAAATCAGAGGTATATACCTATCTTGAACTTATGAAAGGAATAAACTTAGAAAAGTATTTTGGTAGAATTAATGATTTAGGAAGAATACCAAAAAACAGAGTTAAGATAATGAACGCCATACTATTTGGTTACGTGATTGGTTTTAGAAGTACAAGAGCAATAGAGCAAGCATGTATAAATGATATTCGATTCATGTATTTAATTGAAAGGATGGATGCACCGTCACACACCTTAATAAATAACGTAATGAATGAGATCAAAGAAAAGTTAGATTCATTATTATTAGAAATCAATAGAGAAATAATGAAACGTGAAGATATAGATATAGATAGATTATATATTGACGGTACAAAAATTGAAGCGGACGCTAATAAATACACATTTAAGTGGAAGAAATTTATTTTAAAACATCGAGATAAATTATATATAAAGATAACCAAAGTTTAAGAAACAAATCTATAAACAAGCTAATTTAAAACTAGATAGAAAAGGTAATTATATTTGTCCTAATAACAAAAAGTTTATTAAACAATATGATTATAAAAGTAAATAAATAAGATATAAACATACAATGACAAAATATGAATGTTTATATTGCGATAGATGTTGACAAAAGAAAAAGTGTACAACAGCAGCAGGTAACAGAACAATAACAGTTTTAAATGGATTAAAGGAATTAAAACAAAAAGTACAAGAAAACCTAAGTTCAGAATTGGGAATTAAGGTAAGAGTTCAACGTTCTATCCAAGTTGAAGGAGTTTTCGGTATTATAAAAGAGGATATGAAATTCCGTCGTTTTACAAGAACTATGTTTTCAGGTATAAAACTCGAGATAAATCTAATCGCAATCGGATTTAATCTTAAAAAATTCTACAATAAAAAATACAGATAAATTAAATAATTAAAGAGTTATCCGCGTTTCTACTAGAAATGCATTTTAGTTACTAAAAAACCGCTGATTTCAGCGTTTTTCTTATATTATTATTCAAAAGAAAAACCGTAAAGCTAAAATCATCTAAGATTTTATTTCTTTACAGCCTCTTTTTTTCGGTTTTAAGGAAATGATGTTAGAACTGTATTACAACTATTCTAACATCATAATATTGAGCATAAAATCAAGGATTTTTATTTTTTAACAGAGTACCCTAATTTTTCAAAATATTCTAAAGTATCTTGGTATCCAAAATCATATATTTTTTTTGAATGTTTGGAGGTGAAATCAAGAACTCCTCCCAGTTTCTTCTTCGGCTTGATTTGATGAATTGTTAATTTAGGAAATTTCTCAGCTTGTAGTAATTCAAGTCCGAAAAACGATATTCCAATAACAATAATCTCATTACAACCTATTTCAGCTAACGGTCTAATAGGAGTATTATCAAAAACTCCTCCATCATAATATTTTTTATTATTACTGGTAACTGCAGGAAATATAAAAGGAATAGAACAAGACGCAGTTACAGCATTAAGTTGTTCTTCTTTATTTAAATTCTTTAAAGGTAGATATATAACTTTACTGTCCTTTTTTATATAGTGTTTGTAAGAAGACTTAAATAATTCGAAAAGATTTTTGTTGATATCTCCACTTTCTGATACCGTAATAAAAACATCTTTTTCTTTTAGTTTATCGTGATTAATAACATTAATCATGATACTATTAAGAATTTCCATTGAATAGAGACCATTATCGAAAGTTTTAAGTTTTTCCTTTTTTAGTCTTTGAATAATGGGCTCTGTTAGTTTAAGAGGCTTCTCTGGAATATTGAACCATATATCTCGAACTTGCTCTATTGAGGTCGAAGCCATTACCGCAACATTCGCTGCTCCAATAGATGTTCCTGAGAACGCAGAAATATTGTCGTATATTCCTAAATCATAAAGCGCTTGGGCGGCTCCAATTTGATAAGCACCTCTGGCTCCACCGCCTGTAAAACATAAACCTATCCTTTTTTTCATTGTTTTCTCCTTTTGAATGGAATAATAATACTTTTTTTATATATGTGAGAAGCAATTTCTTTTGAAGAACATATTTTATCAATTAATGAAACTACAAATGATTCTTTGAATTTTGGAGGCTTTAAAGTTAGAGGCCACATGTGAGTTAAAATTATATTTTTTTCTTTACTATTAAGATTAAAATGCTTTTCAGCATTTTGAAGTGAAATTTTTGAATGTCTAAATCCGTGAAGGCCGACATGTGAACCACGAATATGCCAATCATATAAGAAAAAGTCATGAAGAAGTGCACCACGAGCAGCGGATTTATAATCAAGATTTAAGAATTTACATACTTTATAGCTTTTTAAAGACACATTTATACAATGATCTAAACATGTTATATCTCCATGTTGGATATATTTATCCATTGATTGAACAATCTTGGTTTCAATTAAGTCACTAACGCAACTATTATAGCTATTAAGCTGTTCCTTATTAATAATAATTTCTTCTTGCATCTTCATTACTCCTCTCAATAAAATTTAATAATTAATTGCTTTTTCATATGTATAATTAACTTTTCTCGTTTCTTAACACTTTTAACAAATATGAGTAGCTCTTTGATGGAGATTTTGGATATTTACTATAGAAACGAGAAAGACTTGTAGACTTAGATAATAATAAATTCAATTGATTTGCCTTGTTTTCAATAGACAAAGCCAGTTTATTACCACCTTTATTTCTTATATTTGTAAGTTCGTTTCTTAAACTATTTTTATAATCACTCAATGTTTTAATAAATCCTTCGTCTTTTTCCATTATACTTTTATAGGCTTTTTCAAAGATATAATCGTATTTACCAGCAAATGACCTTTTCAAGTTATGCAATTTAGCAATAATATCTCGTAGTCTTAATAAGTCTCTAAATGTATAGATATTATCAATTAGGAAAATTGTATAGAAGAGGATTATAATTACGATTAAGTAACTCGGTGAAATACTACTATAAATACTCTCAAATATTGGATTAATAAAACGCCATAATAAGTATCCACCTATACCAAACAATACTGTGTAGTCTAGCGCGATTCTACCATTAAGATTGAACTTACGAGTACTATAATCCCACCATCTCATTTTAAAAAGTTTCTCTAAGCCCAAAGAAGTTAAGTACTCCCAAACAGCTGAAATTATGCCTATATAAAATATTTGAATAATGATAATAACGATATTATCATTATCAAATGTGTTAAATATACTCATACTTAAGATTATCGTTAAACAGGCAAAGCCATAAATTGGCACATATGGACCTCTCAAGAAACCTCTATTGATATATTTTTTTTGGTTGAATGAAACATATGGGGTTTCCCACAACCATCCTATTACAGCATAAATAATAAACAGAAATAATACTTGTATCATCATATTCACTTTAATAAGCTAACTTTATAATAAACTCATTAATTCCTCTCTTTAGAAATTCTTTTAATTATGAACTAACTTATAAATAATATCTGTCATTTCATCAACACTCTCTTCTCGTGAATTTTTAATCCATTCAACAGCTATGGCGAAAAGTGCGCCTTCATAATACTTAGCTTTATATCTATCCTTACCATCTACTCCAAATACGTTTTTTAACATATCAGAGATTTCGATCTTAAACGAGTGTATTATTAAATATTCTAAATTATCCCGTAATAGCAATTCAAATAAATTGGCATATTGGTTAAAAACTAATACAACTTTATGAATTGAATTATGAATAATATTATTTTTAAAATTACTATTTTTAATATCTTTTTTTAATTCTGTATAGATTCTTCTTCCTTCATATAATATAATATCTTCCTTTGAATTATAATTACGATAAAAAGTTAGCCTTGCAACTCCGGCTTTCTTAGTGATCTCACTGATAGATATATCATGAAATTTTTTATGTTTTAAT
>JAOZSP010000001.1:20726-31977 GCA_029939615.1 Candidatus Izemoplasma sp.
GTTAGAGCCTGAAATATCCATTCTCTGCTTCTTAACACTTGTTTGTTTTCTTTCATATTTTTCTCCTGTTGTTACAAAAGTATGTGTATTGTTACATGTTACATTTTTGAATATTTTGCCTCTTGTTTATAACCAATAATCTATGTTACCATACAAATGTAACAAATGCAACACTTGGTTCAATTGTTACATCTGTGTTTCGAGATAATTAAAGACAGATTATAAATGATTTAAACTAAGAGAGACATTAATTATTCTTTTAAGGAGCTTTAATATGGAATTATATAATAAACTAAGAGTTTTAAGGAAATTAAAAGGTTTGACTCAACAAAATATTTCTGAACAGTTTTATATTAGTAGACAAGCTGTTCAAAAGTGGGAGAGTGGAGAATCATCTCCAGATATTACAAAGTTGCCTGAACTTGCTGAATTATTTGGTATTACAGTTGATGACTTACTTAATCCCAAATTGAACGAGCAATTATTACTAAAAAAAGCGTTAAGCATGACCGAAATGGATTTAGATACTAATCCTAATTTTATGGGTATAGTAAGAAAAGCGTCTACTATAGACTGGATTATCTTTAGTACAATTTTATTTGGAACTGCAATTGTAGTTATATTACTACATTTACTAGGAATATCAGTTGCTACTTTAAGTATCTTGTCATCATTAACTTTGGCAGGGATTGGAGTATATTCTTTGGTAAATACTACGATAGAAATACAACAAGGTATTCCTACGTTTTTTTTCAATGTAGGAATAGGAGTTGTTGGAATAATTTTAAGTTATTTAAGCTATAAATTTTTTGTTTGGTTCATTAGCACATATATCAAATTTGTTAAAAATGCAACATTAAGATTTAGGGATTATGGTGTTATTAAAGGAATGTTCTATAAATGAAATAAGAAAATCTCGGTTTTAAGACTGTAACTCTCTTTCTATAATATTTCAAGTAAACAAATTTAGTTATGCTAATTCTTGAGGATTTTGTGTTGTCTTTGAGATAAATTGTAATATGCAACTAATAGTAGACATTTGCAACATATGCTTGGTTGAATGGTTTTGTGAAAAACAATAAGATTAGATTATGAAACAAAAAGAATAAATGTTTCAAATATAAGAAGAAAGGATGATACAAATGTTTTCAGTACTATTAGCTATTTCACAAACAACATGGATAATTGGTGGAGTTGTTACTGCGGTTATTTTAGGTGGCGCCGGAGTATACTATTATGTATACTATTATAAAAAATAAATATAATTTTTGAAAAAATAGTGCTAATATTTGAAAGGCTTAAATATTACAAAAAAAATCTCCGTTCTTATTTTGCAATAAAAAAAACACTAATTTTAAAAACATGAGTTAGTGTTTTTTTTGGTTGATATATATAGTGAATAATCATTATCAGAGAAATAAGTAGAATGCTCACTCTAAAAAGAGTTAAGAACAACATCAATACTATACTGATTTATTACCCTTAAGTCTTATAGCTTCATCATATACGGCTTTACTAACACGTTCAACAACTCTTTTGTCAAATGGTGAAGGAATAATATAAGTAGTTTTTAATTCTTCTTTTGCAATGATACTAGCGATAGCTTTAGAGCTAGCTAATTTCATGCTTTCTGTTATCATTGTTGCTCTAGCATCTAGAGCTCCTCTAAATAACCCAGGAAAAGCTAATACGTTGTTTATTTGGTTTGGATAATCACTTCTACCTGTACCAATGATATAGGCTCCACCAGCGACTGCATCTTCATATGTTATTTCAGGGTCGGGATTTGCCATAGCGAATATAAATGGGTCTTTACTCATTGATTTAATCATATCTTTAGTTACGATATTTTTAGCAGAGACACCAATAAATACGTTTTTATCTTTTATTAGTTCTTTTAGAGAGTCTTCTTTTAGGTTATTTGGGGATAAAAATATTTCATTATCTAGAAGTTCTTGTTCTAAGAATGAATACTCATTGTATTTACTATCTAGAATAACACCTTGTTTATTGTATCCATAGATATTCTTAATACCAATTTCATGAAGTAATTTAGCAATGCTACTGCCCGCAGCTCCCGTCCCACTTATTACGATATGTAAGTCCTCTAGTTTTCGTTTTGTAAGTGTGCAAGCATTAATTAATGCGGCTAAAGTTACTATAGCTGTACCATGTTGATCATCATGAAAAACAGGGATGTTAAGTTCCTTTTTTAATCTTCTTTCAATATAAACACATTTTGGAGCGTTAATGTCTTCTAGATTAATTCCTCCAAAAGTAGGACTTATATTTTTAACTATATCAATTATCTCATCTGGGTCTTGTGTGTCTAACATGATTGGAAAAGCATCTACATTTGCAAATTCCTTGAATAAGATTGCTTTACCTTCCATAACGGGTAATCCGGCATAAGGACCGATATTTCCAAGACCAAGTACAGCACTTCCGTCACTTACTATAGCGACCATGTTTCCTTTTGATGTATATTTGTAAATGTTATTTATGTCTTTTTTTATTTCAAGACAGGGTTCAGCTACTCCTGGGGAGTAAGCTAAACTTAAATCATCACTATTTTTAACTGAAACTTTTGATTTTACTTCGATTTTCCCAATGTGTTTTTCGTGAAGTTCAAGACTTCTTTTTCTCATATCTTTCATTTTGCATTACCTGTAAAAATATTGTTTCCGTAGATGTCATAAGCAACAAAACATGGGAAATCTTTTACTTCAAGTTTGCGGATTGCTTCGGGACCTAAATCTTCATACATTATAATTTTACTTTTTATTATTCGACTTGATAAAAGAGCTCCTGCACCACCTGTGGCTATTAGGTACACAGCATTATTCTTTATCATTTCTTTGCGGAATTCTTCACTTCTATCGCCTTTTCCAATCATTAATTTAAGACCTTTTTCCATTAGAGGTATTGATAATTTATCCATTCTATAACTAGAAGTTGGACCACTTGATCCAATGGTAGTGTTTTTTCTTGCTGGAGTAGGTCCTACATAATAAATTACACTACCATTAATATCGAATTTAGGATTATCCTCTTTAACTAGACGAATGTGAGCTTGATCTCTTGCTGTATAGATAGTCCCAGAAATCAAAACTTGTTCACCGACTTTAAGTTTTTTGATATCATCGATATTAATTGGAGTATTTAGTTTTATCATAATATCACCTCGATATGACGAGCTGAGTGACATTGGATGTTAATAGCAACGGGAAGACTAGCTATATGCATTGGATAATAATTGATTTTAACGGCTAGACAGGTTGTATCTCCTCCAACTCCCATTGGTCCAACACCGAGAGAGTTAATTTCAGTATAAAGATCCTTTTCTAATTTATTGATTATTTCATCGTTACTTTCATCATCTAAATCTCTAAATAGTGCTTCTTTTGCTAATAGTGCACTTTTTTCTAAGTTTCCACCTATACCAATCCCGACTATAATCGGTGGACAAGGTTTTCCACCTGCATTAAATACTGTATCTAAAACAAGTTTTTTAACACCATCTATTCCATCTGCAGGAGTTAACATGGTTACATTACTCATGTTTTCACTTCCACCACCTTTAGAGGCGATTTTCATTTTTATTTTATCCCCAGCAACAAGTGTAGTGTGGATAATTGCAGGAGTATTATCTAATGTATTAGTTCTATTAAAGGGATGAGCAACCATACTTTTGCGAAGATATCCTTCTTGATATCCTTCTTTAACGCCTTTATTAATTGCCTCGTAAATGTCTCCTTTGAATGAAACTTCAGATCCTATTTCCAAATAAACAACGACAACACCAGTATCTTGACAAAGAGGAACAATTCCTTTTTTTGCAATTTCCTGATTTTCAATAATATCATCTAAAATAGAAATAGCAGTCTGGTTTGTTTCTTTATCTTTCGCCTTCTTAAACAAATTAACAAGGCTATCATCTAAATAGTAATTTATTTTAATCACTGAATCCTTAACTGATTTTGTAATTTGAGATAATGTAATTTCTCTCATAATTTATTCACCTTCTATCATCATCAATATTATAACATATGATATTATATATATATGAAAGAATTACGATATTTTCACTTTGAAAAAAATACAATGTTTTTCTTGATTTATAAAATTTGTTTTGTTATAATTTACTAGCAAATAAAACTTACTATGACTTTTTGAGTCATGGCGGAAGGAGTAATGAAGATGAAAGAAGGAATTCATCCTAAATATCAAACTGTAACTGTAACTTGTACTACTTGTGGTAATACATTTGAAGGTGGGAGTATCTTGAAAGAAGTACGTGTTGATACTTGTTCAAATTGTCATCCATTCTATACTGGAGAACAAAAATTCGGTAAAGCTGCAGGACGTGTTGAAAAATTCAATAGACGTTATGGTCGTAAATCGGACAATTAATAATATAGCCACTATATGTGGCTTTTTATTTACAAAAAAATAAAACCCCAGTTCATTTTAATTTGAACTGGGGTTAATGTTATTTATAGAATTTTTTCTGTGAATATGAGGTATGTAGTAATTTGTAAGCAAATTCTGAATTAGGATCTCCTAAGTACTCTTTATAAATATTCATTACTATTTCATTTGTGTGTGATTTTCTATGTTCATTAGTAGTATCAATTTCATATAAAGTTTTCATTCTTCCAAGGCTAATATCAACTTCATCTTGAATTTTAGCGGGATGAATTGGTTGGCCTCCACCATTAATACATCCACCTGTACAGGCCATAAATTCAACAAAGTGATATTGTTTTTTTGATTTTTTCATTTTTTCAAAGAATTTTGTGATGCTTACTGTGCCGTTTACAACGGCAATATTTATATCTTTACCAGCGATGTTATATGTGGCTTCTTTTATTCCTTTAAGACCACGTGCTTCTTTGAAATCAACTGTAGTAAGTTTTTCTTCTAACATTTCTGATACAGTACGTAAAGAAGCTTCCATCACGCCACCTGTAACGTCAGATATTGCTGCTGCACCTGTATAACGTGATAATTCTCCATGTGGTTTCGCATCTTCTAATTTCATGAAGTCTACTCCTTTACGTTTAAGTAAGTGAGCGTATTCTCTATTAGTTAATACTAAATCAACATCTCTTATTCCTTCGAATTCCATTTCAGGACGAGAAGCCTCATGTTTTTTAGCGATACAAGGCATAACTGTTACGAAGATAACGTCTTCTTTGTTGTATCCTAATTTTTCCGCATAGTAGTGTTTTGCGATTGCACCTGCTATTTGTTGAGGAGATTTTGTGCTAGATAAATTTTTAAGATATTTTGGTTCATATTGTTCAATATAGTTTATCCAACCAGGACAACCAGAAGTGAATAATGGAAGTTCTCCACCGTTTTTAAGACGGTTAATAAATTCATTTCCTTCTTCTATAATTGTTAAATCTGCTCCTAAACTGGCATCAACTACATCATCAAAACCAATAACTTCAAATGATTTATACATTTTACCTTCGACGTTTTCACCAATTGCACTACCAAATTCTTCACCAAGTGAAACTCTTATTGCTGGAGATGGTGAAACTATTACTTTTTTGTTTTCGTCTTTTATTGCATCTAGAACTAAATCAACATTTGATTTTTCTTTTATAGCAGCTACTGGACATGCTTGAATACATTTACCACATAAGATACATCCACTATCTTCCATATTGTGAAATAATGCAGGTCCAACGTATGTTTCGTTACCACGTTCATTGAAGTCAAGGATTCCTAGTCCAGTGTGTATATTACAGGCTGTAACACATCTACCACACAAGATACATTTTCCACTATCTAAAACGATAGAATCAGAAGTGTTATTGATTAGTCGTTCTTTTTTATGATAACTTGTACTTTCACCGTATACGTTTTCTACATTAAAACGACGCATTAAGTTTAATAACTCACAATTATGTTCTCTTTCACAAGCCCAACACTCAAAGATATGGTTACTTGCTAGAAGTTGTAGGTTTGCTACAATTGAATCGTGAATTTCATCGGTATCTGTATCTACTTCCATACCGTCTGTTATTGCTAATGTACAAGAGTTTTTAAGTCCTCTCATATTTTTTACATCAACAACACATAAGCGACATGCTGATGTTTCGTTGATTCCTTTTAAGAAACATAGTCTTGGAATATCAATTCCTAATTTATCTGCAGCTTGCATAACTGTATAGTCTTTAGGGACGGTAATTTCCTTACCGTTAATTTTTAGTGTAACGTTATCCAATTTCATTCCTCCTAAATACTTATTATCGCATCAACAGGGCATACATTTTTACATATACCACATTTAATACAAGCTGATGTGTCAATTTCATGTTTTTCTTTAACTGCACCTGTTATGCAATCGACAGGGCAATTTATTGCACATTTTCTACATCCAATACAATCATCTGTAACTTCAAAATGAATTAATGCTTTACATACACCACCAGGACATACTTTTTCTACTACGTGTGATTCGAATTCAGGGCGGAAGTGCTCTAACATTGATAATATAGGGTTTGGAGCAGCTTGTCCAAGCCCACATAGTGATGAACTTTTAACTGTTTTTGCCAAAGCTTCTAAACGATCAATATCTTCTAAAGTTCCCTCTCCTGAAGAAATAATTTCTAACATTTCATACATTTTTTTTGTACCTTCTCTACAAGGGGTACATTTTCCGCAAGATTCCTCAACTGTGAATTCTAAATAGAAACGGCAGATATCTACAAGACAACTATCTTCATCAATTACAACCATTCCACCTGAACCCATCATTGAACCTACTTCAATTAATGTTTCATATTCTATTTTTAAATCTAATAAACTTTCAGGAATTGCTCCTCCTGAAGGCCCACCAGTTTGAACTGCTTTTAAAGCTTTATTTTTAGGGATTCCTCCACCGATATCATAAATAACTTCACGAAGGGTTGTTCCCATTGGTACTTCTACTAACCCGGCGTTCATAATGTTTCCGCCAAGACTAAATACTTTTGTTCCTTTAGATTTTTCAGTACCAATTTTTGCAAATTCTTTGGCACCACCATAAATAATTGCAGGGATATTAGCTAAGGTCTCAACATTATTAATAATTGTTGGTTTACCCCATAATCCTTTGATTGCTGGGAAAGGAGGTTTGTTTCTTGACATTCCTCTTCCACCTTCTATAGAAGCAATTAGAGCGGTTTCTTCACCACAAACGAAAGCACCTGCACCTAAACGGATTTCAATATCAAAATCAAAACCACTACCAAAAATATTTTTACCAAGAAGTCCAAGTTCTTTTGATTGAGAAATAGCTATTTTTAGTTTTTCAATAGCCGAAGGGTATTCTATACGAACATAAACAAAACCTTTGTTTGCACCTATAGCATAACCGGCAATCATTAAACCTTCTAGTATACTATGAGGGTCTCCTTCTAAAAGAGCTCTGTCCATAAATGCTCCAGGGTCTCCTTCGTCAGCGTTACATATTACATATTTTTGATCGTTTTCATTGTTGTATGCAAATTTCCATTTTAGACCAGTTGGAAATCCACCACCACCACGTCCGCGTAATCCTGATGCCATCATTTCTTCAATAACTTCAAGTGGAGTCATTTCTAAAAGTGCTTTTCCTAGACCACGATACCCATCTTTGGCGATGTACTCTTCGATATCATCTGGGTTAATTAATCCGCAGTTACGAAGTGCAATTCGTGTTTGTTTTGAATAGAATTTTATTTCATCAAAAGCAATGATGTCTTTTGATGCTGTCAATGTTTCATCAAAGACTAGTTTTTCAACGATACGTCCTTTATATAAGTGTTCCTCACAGATAGTTTTAATATCTTTGGCTTTTACTTGAGCATAAAATACACCCTCTGGGTATACTATGACAAAAGGTCCCTGTTCACAAAGACCAACACAACCTGTGTTTACTAATTTTATTTCATCTCTAATTTCTAATCTTGCTAAATGTTCTTCAAACTCAGCACTTAAGGTTTTTGCTCCTCTACTGACACAGTTTGAACCACTACAAATTAGGACGTGTGCTCTTTCAATCATTTAGTTCACCCCTATAATCTATATTTACCAATAACATTGTCTTGGACTACTTTGCCACCAATTATATGTTCATTGATAATTCTCTCTGCAACTTCAACATCAACTCGACAATATGTAGTTCTTGTTTCACCTTGAAGCACCTCAACTATTGGTTCAATAGCACATTCACCAATACATCCAACAGGTGTTACAGTAACTGCTTCTATGTTTTTGTTTGCGATTTCTTCAACTAATTTTGTCATTACAGGACGAGCTCCAGCACTGATACCACATGTAGCCATACCAACTAAAATTCTAATCCCATCATTTTTACCTCTCATTGTAACCTTACTCTGAGCGGCATCTCGAATTTTCTTTAAGTCGTCTAAAGATTTCACGTTGTTTCCTCCTTATGAATATCAAGTATTCCTTCTTTAATATTATTTTTAATCCACAAGATTACATCATGACTTGTGAATGGAATTCCATTTAGAACTTGTTTTACTTCTCTTGTATCAAAAATATATGTTTTTTTATTAAAGGTGTGTTCATAATAAATATCTATTTCTAGTTCGTTAAGAACTAATATAACCAATGTCTCTTCAATTTTACCTAAAGGAGCTCTATCAATATGATCATATTTGAAATTTGCGATTACCGAAGTGCCTTTTGCAAGGGTAGATTTAATTGTAAAATCACCATCTGTCATTTCAGCGGCCATTTTAAATAATGAAATCCCCAAACCTACTTTTCTAGTAGTTCTAGTAGTAAAGAAGGGATCTGTAACTTCTGAAAGTGTTTTTTGATTCATACCACAACCATCATCATGAATAATAACTTGAAAACTATTTTGTGATAAATCTTCAGTAATAATAATTTTAATTAATGTTGCATTTGCTTTTATAGAATTTTGACAAATATCTAATATATGTAATGATAATTCATTCAAATTAATCACCACTTTCAAAATATTTAAAGAATGCTTCAATACTTTTCTCTTTTAAATCTAAATAGTATTCACGCTCAGAGATGGTAAGTAATGAATGAGAATCAGAACTTGTGAGGATTTTATATCTATTTAGGTAAGAGTTAGCGTTTAAGAATTCATCCATTCCAAATTGCTGAATTTCTATCCCATCAAATCTGATATCTTCAAGTTTAAATGAATTTAGAGCCGATTTATGTTTTCTGTCTATATGTGCTAAAACAATTATACCTCTTAGTTCTTTAACTTTTTTATATAAGTCTTTAAAGGGGATTGAAGTGCTTAGTAAGGGCTTAGGAAATGTTTCTGAAGTTATATCGTATATATCAGTAATAACTTGATCACTTTCGCTAAATGGGGCCCATTTACCATTCAGGTGAAGCTCAATATAACTATCTAATTTATGTGCGTCATTATAATTTCTAAAATAGCATAACACGTCAAAGTTTTCCTTAACGGTTACTTCAACACCGGGAATTAATATAAAATCATAAGCTTCTTCAATTTTTTCTATTGTTTTTAGTTGTTTAGTACTATTATGGTCTGTAATAGCTAAATAATCTAAGTTTTTAAGCATTGCCATATTGAGGATATTATTGGGAGTCATTAATTCATCTGCATCAGGAGACAATATAGAATGAATGTGTAAATCATAATAAAATTTAATCTTTATACACCCATTTTAGATAGTTCTATTGTAATTTCTGCAGTTGTTAACTTGGTTGATAAAAGAGGCATTTTCAATTCATTAGCTTTAGTAATAATTTCTTTATTTACCTCTATATTGTGTGAAAACACAACACAACCTAAGTCGATTAAACTTGCAACTCCGAGAACATTAATATTATTCAATACTGTTATAAATATGTTGTCCTCATATGCGAATCCCATAACATGACTTAATAAATCACATGCAAAAATTCCTTTAACAGTATTATTTAAGTTACCTTGTTGATTCAATAAAGTTAGGTGTTTAGATTGTAAAATGTCTTTAACTTGCATAGCACTTTTCCGTTATATCGAATTTCATATAAAGGATAGTTCCTTTTTCAGATGATTCTAAATTCATTTCATCAGATACTGCTTTAATATTCGGAAGACCCATACCTGCACCAAATCCATTTTCAATTGCATATGAACTTGCGGTAGAATACCCTTTGGTTAAAGCTTTTTCGATACAAGGAATTCCTGGACCAACATCTGTAAAAGTGATATCTACTTGATCATCAGAAATATTAACTATTACTGTACCACCGTATGAGTGAATAACAACGTTAATTTCTGCTTCATAAACACCTATTGTAACTTGTTTGACAAATTCTCTTGATAATCCTCGTTTTTTTAATGCTCTTTTTGTGAGACTTGCAACAGTACCAGCGTTATTAATATCATTTCTTTCAATATTATATTTTTTGGAATAAGTATCCAAAATTAGTTTTCCTCCAACACCGATTCATAACTTTTAACACCATTCACAAATAGTAAACCACTGGTTTTATACATTGTTAACTTGGTACCGATTAAAGTAATTCCGATTTCATCAGCTAAATCAATTACTGATTGTGTAGGAGTCTTGCCTCTAACAAAAATTATTGTTTCTAAATCTAAAATTTCGGCAGTTCTTAAAGCTTGATTAGTTACTAATCCAGTAACTAAAGCTCCGTGAGCACCAATATGACTTGGCATGCTTTTTAATAGCATTAATGCATCACTCATTAAATCACACACAAAAGCATAATTTATTTCTCTTACACATCTAGGACATTCTAAATTGTATTGCTTTGCATTTATTAGTTTTAATACGCTATTAAGTTCCATTTATTTACCTCTATATTTCTTAATAAGTCTTTTTGCTTTTGAAACATCCATTTCACCAATAACATCTTCATCAAATGCCATTACTGGTGCCATACCACACGTTCCAATACATCTTATTGCCTCTAAAGTATAATACCCATCTTTTGTAGTTTCACCAACATCAATTCCAAGTTCAGTCTTAACTGCATCTAGGATTGTTTGAGCTCCTCGAACATAGCAAGGAGTACCTAAACAAACACCAATAATGTGTTTTCCTTTTGGACTCATACTGAAACTAGAGTAAAAGGTAACAATACCATTAATTTCTGCAATCGGAACACCTATTTCTTCAGATACGATTTTTTGTACTTCAAGAGGAATACAGCTAAAGATTCGCTGAGCCTCGTGCAAAATTGGCATTATTGGACCTTTAAGTTTTTTAAGTTA
>JAOZSP010000001.1:31987-46660 GCA_029939615.1 Candidatus Izemoplasma sp.
CTGCGACATTCTTCATAAGCCACATTAAACCTATTAATTCGTTTACTTGATCATCAGACATAGTAAATTTTTTACCCATAATCTTCTCCTTACGCAATATATATTTTATATTCCAAATAATTATAACATAATTGTAATTTTTTAGAAAGAGTTTTCAGGTATTTCCCAGGTTAAATTGTCATGATTATAGTTAAGTATATTCCCTTTAGTTTGGCCGTTTTACGCAGTATAATACTAGTTTATACAAATAATAAAAACAACATTAACATAATAATAAATAATATATAATAATTTTTATTCCTTTTTATAAAAAAGCATTGTTTTATTTAACTCTATATTGTATTATAGTTATAGTGAAAAAGAGGTGTGAAATATGTATCTAAATCAAAAAGATGGTTGGATTGAAGTGATTTGTGGACCAATGTTTGCCGGGAAAACAGAGGAACTGTTAAGAAGAGTAAAAAGACTTGAGTATGCAAAAAAGAATATTGTTGTATTTAAGCCGTTAATTGATGATAGATATTCTGACAACGAAGTTGTTTCACACAATAATAATCGCACAAAATCTGTTAATATTACTGAAACTATACAAATTTTTGACTACATTGATTCCAAAACTGATGTAGTTGTTATTGATGAGATACAGTTTTTGGATGAAGAAGCAGTATTAATTTGCGAGTATTTAGCTTCACAAGGAATACGTGTAATAGTAAGTGGATTAGATAAAGATTTTCGTGGAGAACCATTTAGCTTTATGCCTGACTTGCTAGCAATGGCAGAATATGTTACAAAATTAACAGCTATATGCGTATTGTGTGGAAAACCTGCCACTAGAACACAAAGAATAGTTAATGGAAAACCTGCACGGTATATTGATCCAATAGTGCTAATTGGAGCGGAAGAAAGCTATGAAGCAAGATGTCGTAGTTGTCACAAAGTGTATCGAAAACCAAAACCCTATAAAAACAGAATAAAAAACAAATGAATCATAAAAAATATATGAAAATGGCACTTAAACAAGCAAAAAAAGCTTTAAAGAAAAAAGAAGTTCCAATTGGAGCGATTATAGTTAGAGATGGAAAAGTAATTGCAAAAACTCACAATCTTAGAGAAAAGACAAATAGAACAACTGCTCATGCGGAAATATTGGCCATAGAAAAGGCGAATAAGGTTCTTAAGAGTTGGAGATTAGATAGCTGTATATTATATGTAACAGTTGAACCATGCCCAATGTGTGCTGGAGCAATAATCCAATCTCGAATAAGTCATGTTGTATATGGTGCAAAAGACTTAAAAGCTGGATCACATGAAAGTGTTGTAGATTTATTTGATAAACCGTTTAATCATTCAGTTCAAGTTACATCTGGAATAATGGAAGAAGAATGCAGCGAAATTATTACAGGGTTTTTCAAGAAATTACGAAAAGGATAGTATTTGAATTTTAACATCTCTTATGAATCATCCTCATTCAATAGGTCGTAACGAATTAGGTCAGGTCGGGAACGAAGCAGCCTTAAGTTTTCTATCTATGTGGATGGGGGTGCTTGATAAGAGATGTTTTTTTAATGCTTGACATTTACATTGCTGAATAGTAATATTACTGTATAACAATATTGCTACAAAGTAATGGAGTGTGAAAAAATGGATAGATTTAGAATTATAAAAATGCTCTCAGATGAAACGAGATTTAACATATTTAGTAAGTTGTTAGATTACGAACGTTTATGTGTTTCTGAATTAGAAAGATTACTTGGGATTAAACAAGCCAACACTTCAAAACACTTAAAAAAAATGAAGGAGCAAAATATTATAGAATCAAAAAGAGAAGGAAACACAGTTTATTATAGTATAATGAAAAGTTTTCTTACTGAGCATGAAGATTTAATTAGATATTTACTATTATAAATTTTTAGGAGGAAAAAAGATGATTATTAAAATTCTAGGTGGAGGGTGCTCAAGTTGCAAAGTTCTATACAACAATGCTACATCAGCAGTGCGAGAATTAAAGATAGATGCAGAGATTATCAAGGTTGAAGATTATTCAGAAATAGCTAAGTACAGTGTATTAAGTACTCCTGCTTTGGTAGTAGATGAAAAAATAGTTGGAATAGGAAAATTAAGATATAAAAAGGTTAGAGAGTTAATAGAAAATGCGTAAAAAATATGTATTTTTAGATGTTGACGGGACTTTATTGGATCATTCTATATCCGCGGTTCCCAAAAGTGCTTTAAAAGGAATTGAAATGGCTAAAAAAAATGGTCATGAGATGATTATTAATACTGGTAGACCTCCTTGTTTATTCTACGGTATAGATAAACAACTAAAAATTGATTCTTATGTAGCCGCAAATGGGACGGTTGTAGTATATAAAGGTGAACTGATTTACAATAATGCCCTTAATAAAGTAGTAATAAAACAGGTTATTGACTATGCATATGATAAAAAAATAGATATTGCTTTACAAGGTTTTAATGGTTTTAAGCTACAAACACAATTTTCTAATATCTACAAGAAATTTTGCAAAAACTTTAATATAGAATTACCAGAGCTACAAAAAGATTATTATTTAGATAACGATATATATCAAATGACATTATTTTATCAAGGTGATGATTATAAGGAATTTGAGAGTTTATTCCCAGAATTATCTTTCGAGTTTTCTTGTGAATTTGGACTAGATGTAAACGCAAAAGGTGGATTAAAGGAAAGAGGGATTAAGGTGATTGTAAAGAAATTAAACATTGATATTTCAGATGTAATAGTAATTGGAGATGGACATAATGATATTTCAATGCTGAAATATGTAAAAAATAGTGTAGCGATGGGAAATGCTCATGATGAGGTTAAAAAGCATGCTTCATTTGTAACCGACCACATAAGTAATGATGGCTTGTATAAGGCGTTTGAGAAGCTTAAACTAATAGAAAAAAACTGAGAGTTCTTAATAGAACTACTCAGTTTTTTTATTGATTGAAAAGTAGGCTTTTATCCCGTTTTTAACATTTTGGATACCAAAATCAGCCTCATGAGCTTTTAGAATCTCACTCACTAAATATAGACCTATTCCGCTACCTTTGTTTTTAAGTCTAGTTGCATCATCCTGCTCAATTCTATAAAAAGGAAGCCAAATTTTTTCGATTTCATGTTTGTCAATTTTCACACCATAATTTGTTAATTCAAAGTAGACAGCATCTTCTTTCTCAGAAACTTCTAAATAAATTTTCCCATTAATTGGAGTATATTTTATCGCATTTGTTAAGTAGTTTGAGATAACACGTTTAATAAGCTTTAAATCGGCTTCTACATAAACTTCGTCCTGAATATTAATATCAACATCAAAATTGTATTTCTTAATCGCATTCTCAAAATCATTAATAAAGAAATGAACAGTTTCAGATAAATCAAATCTTGTAATTTCAAGTGTTGAATGAGCGTCATCTAGACGATATATTTGCAACATATCTTGAATCATATTAGAAGATTTACTAATCTCTTCAAGAACATTGTGTAGTTCCCTGTCTTCATCTTGCTGTTCGATTATTCCATCCAAAATCGCTTGAATAGTAACTTGCATAATCATCAAAGGTGTTTTTAATTCATGTGAGATAGAAGAAACGAGCTGTTTTTTTAGGGAAACTTGTTTTGATTGCGCCTCATATAAATTTGTTAATTCGAGATTTTTGGTATTTACAGTCTCTAAAGTCTCTTTTAAGTTCCGAGAGATTAAATTTATACTTCTAGAGAGTGATTCGTTCTCCCTATTATTATATTCATGGGCTTCCACATTAAAGTTTAACTGGGCTATTTCTCTTGCAACTAATTCAATATTTTGAATAGGCTTTGATAATAGATTTGATAATCTAAAACTCCATATAAATATTACTGCGATTGCAGTTATGTAAACATAGTAATTATATTGAGAAATAATATTTATAATATCATTTGTATCAACAATCGGAACAATTGTCACAATATAATTCCAATTCAAAGAGTGGATGAATACTAGAGTATCTATTGTTCCATCTGTAGATTTATACCAATATCCTTCGATTTCCGGTAAACCTGTATCATAACTATAGTCATTTTTATCAACGGCACCACTATCTAATTTTGATAATTCTAGTTGTACTAATACATTCTCATCAAATAAGTAATTCAAGTTAGTAGGTTTATTAATCTCAACGATAGTAGCCGATAAAGTGTCATTAGTTGGAGTACAAGATTCATCATTACAGTCGATATCACTAATATATATTGGAGTTCCAGTCGATGTGTGAATTTCTACAGGAGAATATATACCACTGTATTCATATAAAATCACATTGATTGATTCTCCCATTGTGTACTCGTAATCATTATTAGGTACAAGAAAAATATATTCATTATCAAACTCATCTGTAATTTTTAAAGTATAGTTTGAAAAAGACGATGATATAAGTGTGTTTCGACCACTTACAATAACAGAATAAGCATTATTCTCAGTTGTAAAATCATAAATTTTATTATAGTAATCACTACTATCTGCTTCATTAATATCGTCAATATAATTAATTAGATTAGAGTGAATACGATCAAATTCTCTTTCAGCATAATAATTTTTGAAAAAGCTATTATTCAATAGGGTTTGAAGAGCGAAAAATGATCCGAATATCAAAACGATTGTTAAGAATAGTTGAGTTGCAATTGAACGACTTGTGTAAAGTTTCTTAAAAATATTGAAAAATCTTGAAATGTTCTTGCTTATCTGATCACTCATCAATAGCCTCAAAACGATATCCTACTCCAAAAACAGTTTTAATATAATTGGAATTAGATCCTAAGTATTTTCTAAGTTTTTTAACATAAGTATCTACTATTCTGTCTTCAACATAAACATCGATTCCCCAAACTTCATCTAGCAATAAATTTCTTGAACAGATTTTGCCTTCATGCTCTAAAAAATATTTGAGTAAATCAAACTCAGTTTTAGATAACTCAATAAGTTTATCGTTTAAATACACTCTATGAGAATCTAAATCGATTTTGATATCTTTAACTTCAAGAATTCCTGATGTTTGAGTAGTATAATCTTGGTTTTTTAATCGTTCTATTAGATTACGTACTTTTGCAACAAGTATTTTAGGATTAAAAGGCTTTGTAATATAATCATCGATTTTTAAAGAGTATCCTCTTAATATATCTTCTTCTTCAGATAAAGCACTCATCATAATGATTGGTACATTTGATGTTTCTCTAATTGTTTTTGCTACATCCCACCCATTTACATTAGGCATCATGATATCAAGACAAACTAAATCAACTTTATTTTGACTAAATAACTGAAGACCCTTGAATCCGTCTAGCGCACTTAAAACTACAAATTTTTCCTTAAGGAAATAATTTGAGACAATGCGATTTATTGTAGGTTCGTCTTCAATTATTAAGATAGTAGTATTTTCCATAGGATCACCTCTTTTTCTAATTATATAATAGAAATGTGTATATTTAAAGAATTCATACCGTTATATTCTTTACTATTTCTCCAATAAGTAATAAAATATTACTGAAAAGGTGATTTTATGTATGATGTAATAGTAGTTGGTGGTGGACATGCAGGAAGTGAGGCATGTCTTGCTTGTGCAAGGCTAGGGTACAAGACTTTGTTAGTAACGGGTAATATAAATATGATTGCTTCTATGCCTTGTAATCCCTCAATTGGAGGGCCTGCTAAAGGAATTGTAGTAAGAGAGATTGATGCACTTGGTGGAGAAATGGCAAAAAATGCCGATAAAACACAAATCCAGATGCGTCTTTTAAACATATCTAAAGGACCAGCCGTTAGAGCTCTAAGAGCTCAAAATGATAAGGTTCTTTATTCTATGGAAATGAAAAATACTATTCTTCAACAACCAAATATGACGGTAATTGAAGACTATGTAAGAAAAATAAACATGGAAAACGATGAAATACGTGGAGTAATTCTTGAATCAGGGAAAACAATTGACGGTAAAATCGTAATATTAACAACGGGGACATATATGGAAGCCAAAATACTAGTTGGTGCTAAAGTGACACAAATGGGACCTGATAATCAAAAAGCATCACTAGGGTTAAGCCAGCAATTAAGAGAACTTGGGTTTATGACTTTAAGATTGAAAACAGGAACTCCTCCACGAGTTAAAACTAATACAGTAGACTTCTCAAAAACAGAAAGACACGATGGAGACGAGATAGAAAGGCATTTTAGTTTTGACAAAATTACATATTTTGATGTTACAAAACAATGGCCTTGTTATCTTACTTATACCTCAAGTCATACTCATGATATTATTAAAAGTAATCTAATTAAGTCTTCAATGTATAGTGGTGTTGTTGAAGGTGTAGGTCCAAGATATTGTCCATCAATTGAGGATAAATTAGTGAGGTTTCATGATAAAGAAAGACACCAAATATTTTTAGAACCAGAAAGTCAATCTATTGATGAAATTTATGTTCAAGGATTTTCAACATCAATGCCACACGATATTCAAGAAATGATGATTAAATCAATACCTGGACTTGAAAATGCTGTAATCGCAAAGTATGCGTATGCAATTGAATATGATGCTATAGATTCTCGTGATTTATATCCAACATTGGAAACTAAATTACATCAAAACCTTTATATGGCTGGACAAATTAACGGAACTAGTGGCTATGAAGAAGCTGCTTGTCAAGGACTTATGGCAGGAATTAATGCATGCTTAAAACTTCAAAATAAGGAGCCTTTAATTCTTAAAAGAAACGAAGCATATATAGGAGTCTTGATAGATGATTTAGTTACTAAAGGAGTAAAAGATCCCTATCGTCTATTAACATCAAGAGCTGAATACAGACTTCTATTAAGACATGATAATGCTGATATAAGACTAAGAGAATATGGTTATCAAATAGGTTTGGTTAATAGTGACAAATATAAGAAGTTCTTAAATAAAATGAAAGAAATAGAAGAATTAAAAAGGATATTAAAAGACTTTGCGATAGTTCCAAACAAAATTAACAATGAAAAAGTAAAATCTATTAATTCTGTAAATATTAAAGCTAAAACGACTTTATACAATTTATTAAGAAGACCAGAAATAAAGATTAATCATTTATCAAACTGGGTTGATATAAGTGATTTTGATGATGAAGTATTAGAGCAAACAGAGATTGATATTAAATATGAAGGATATATTAAGAAGGCTGAAAAACAAGCAGAAAAGATGCTGAAAATGGAAGACTACAAAATTCCAAGCGACATCAAATATGATGATGTTCATAATTTGGCTTTAGAAGCAAAAGAAAAACTCAAAAATATTGAGCCAATTACAATTGGGCAAGCATCTAGAATCAGCGGTGTAAATCCCTCAGACATTTCTATTTTGCTGGTATATATAAAAACAAAAAATAATAGTATTTAGAAGACTATTATTTTTTAATTATTTCAAAAAAATTATTAAATATGTTAAAATATAATCTAGGTGATGTTATGAATAAAGAGTTTATTTTACTGTTACAAGAAATTGATATTGATATAAATAGTAATCAACTAAAGCAATTTGAGAAATATTTTGAGTTATTAGTTTTGTGGAATGAGAAAATAAATCTTACAGCCATAACCGATAAACGAGAAGTATATATTAAACATTTTTATGATAGTTTGTGTTTAGTAAAAGGAATAAAATTTTCCAATCAAACATTGTTAGATGTTGGTAGTGGTGCAGGATTTCCAAGTATTCCTTTAAAAATTATATTTCCCGAGTTAAAGATTACAGTAATTGATTCATTAAATAAAAGAATTACATTTCTTAAAGATTTAATCGATAATCTCGGAATAGATATTGAATTAATTCATGGCAGAGTTGAAGAATATAAACGAAAAAATTCTTTTGATATCGTTACAGCTCGTGCTGTTGCTAATTTACGAATGTTGGCAGAATTATGTGTGCCATTTGTGAAAAAAGAAGGAGTCTTTATAAGTCTTAAGGGCCCTAAATATGAAGACGAACTTAAAACATGTACCAATGCATTTAAGATATTAAAGGTATCCATAAGTGAAATCAATAAGTATAAAATTGATAATAATCAAAGAGTAATTATTATACTGAAGAAAAATGAAAAAACTGGTAAAACATATCCAAGACAATTCAGTAAAATTAAATCAAAACCTTTATAGGAGGAGGTGGATTTATGAGAGTAAATACAAGTAAATTTCAATACAAGCAATTAGAAACATATAAAGAAATTTTAGAGTTACATCATATTAAAATCAAAACACTTATAGTAAATATTATTAATCTAGTGTTTGCGTTTGTTGTGGGTTATTTTCTATTAGTGACGGAAGTTGAGAAAGTTATGTTTGTAGGAATAATATTTATGTTCATTGTTTTGTTCATAGTAAATATCGCCTTACTTTCTTATAATAATGATTTATATAACAATTTAAAGTTTTCAATGTATATTAATACTATTGGAGAGTACATAATAGCAATTACATTAATTATTATTTTTCAAACTCCGAGTATGTTTACTCTATTATTCTTAGCGTATGCTATTACTGCGATATATCAAGATTATAAAGTAATGATAACAAGTAATCTTGCATTATTTGTTTCAGGAGTTTTACTTGTTTTAGGATTTGATAGTATCTTTTCAATACCCGGAGAAACTTTAGCTCAAAATAACTTCATCATTGTATTCTTGGTATTATTTGTTTTACTATTGACTTTATCATCTTATATATTAATTAAAAGAAAGACCTTCTTTTATAACCACCTTGCACAAATTAAGGAATCAGAAATTAGAAATATGAATGTATTAATAGAAATTGAACAGAAGAGGACAAAGAAGTCTTTAAATAGTAAAGAATATTATAAATCACTAGAATTGTTTTCAAAAGAGCTATCAAAAAAAATTGGTATTGAGAATATATTCTCAAGAAAAATACAACTATTAAGAGACTTAAAAAAACATAATCCAACAGAGATTATGGAAAAATACCCAGAGTACACTCAGGATGAAATAAACGAATTAAAGGTTCTAGAATTATCTATAAGTCATAAGATACGAAATTTAGGGATTAAAGCTAGTAAAACTCAGGGGATTAACGTTTCAAGAAAAGAAATATTCTCAGAATCACAATTCAAATCATTTAAACATTTAAATGATTTGAATTATGTGAAAATCATTTCTTTTGTAGTGTTTTATTGTCTAATTAAGATAGACAAACCATATTTAAAGGAATTAGAAGAAAGTAACATTAAAGATATACTATTAAATTCAGAATACTTTTATAGAATAGATCGCGATATTATTGAAGTTTATTTAGAAAACAATGAGGTATTCGATACAATTGTTAATGACTTATTAAAGGATAGATGGACCTATGAAAAAAGTAATTAGTCGAATCACAAATAGTGAATTCTTAACCTTTAGTGAAGTTTTAAGACTAAAAGTCGCGATTGTAACATTGTTTTTATTAGTTCTTACACTTCTAAGTATTCCGCTTTCCTCATTTAATGATTTTACTATTGATATTAATGTTTTTATTCCAATGGCTTTAGGACTATTACTGTTATTGACAATATTATTATTAGTTGTTAATTTAAATAGATCGGCAATGCATTTTTCAATTATTACAATTATTGTTTTAACTTTATATTACACCTACGAATCAAATCATTTTTATGGATATATGATGTTTTTTGTAACCTTGACAATAATCATTTTTTATCAGGATATCGCAACATATTTACTTTACGGTGTATCAATAACTGCGTATGGAGTTTATTATATATTTGAAAAAGGTGACGCTATAGTGGGATTGAATTCAATAAATACAGAGATATCATTGTATACTTATACAGGGATTCTAGTTGGATTCTATCTTGTGTTTCTTGTTCAGTTTTTAATATCCGATAACATTTACGAAAAAATGAATAATGAATGGGTTAGAATGAATAAAATATTGGAAAAATATCAAGAGTTTAGCTTTAGACATATGGTAGAAATGTTGGAAGAAAACAGTGTTCAGCCTATTTATAAAAATCAAAAATTTCAACAAACAGTTAGTGAAATATGTGTGTTTATCAATGAGTTTTTTGAGAAAGACGCTGATAATATTGCTGAAGTGGTAGAGTATTATTTCTTTCTACATGATCAAGAGGTTGATCATGTTATTGAGAATAAAGAATTGTCTATAACTGCTAGAAGATATGCTTCACAATTAAGTAAATATTTATTGAATCAAAGAACCGAAATGGTTTCGATGTTATTTGATTTTTCAACAATATTTAAAGAAAGTACTGATTTTACGGAAAATAGATATGTATATAATATTGATAAATTATTTAATAATAGAATTGATAAACTATTAGCATTGGCAATGATATATAAGTATTTAAAAACAGAAATAACTCAATTTGATAAATGGGGTAATGTCAAGAGGATACTAACTCATGAGGACATAACAGAGATGTTTGTTTCTAAGGAATTTAGAGAGTTTATATCATATGAACAAGTGAATTTCTATCTTGATAACGAACAACTTTTTAAGGATTTCTTGTAATTTGTTATCCACAGATTTTTGTGGATAACTTTTATTATTTGGATATATGAATACTAGGCCGTGTGTGGTAAAATATAGATACTTTTCTTAATGAAATAAGAAAGAGTTAGAGGTGGGAAAAATGGGGAAAATATTATCAATAAGCAACCAAAAAGGTGGTGTTGGTAAAACTACAACCAGTGTGAATTTAGCAAGTTCTTTGTCCTATTTGGGAAAAAGGGTTTTATTAGTTGATGTAGACCATCAAGCGAACGCTACAACTTATATGGGGATTAATAGAGCTAATCTAGTTTATACAGTAGCTGATATTTTTAATGAAACAACAAATATTAGAAATATTATAAAAAAAGTTAAAAGTGTAAATGTTGATATATTGCCAGCTAGATATGAACTAGGAAATATTGAAACGAATTTAGTCTCTCATGATAATAAAGATTTTATATTATCAAATGCACTTGAAGAAGTTAGAGATAATTATGACTTTATTATTATAGATTGTCCACCTTCTTTGGGAATTGTGACTATTAATGCACTTACTGCTTCGGATAGTGTTTTAATTCCTGTACAATGTGAATTTTTGGCTTTAGATGGATTAACACAGTTATTAAATACGATTCGATTGATTCAAAATAAGCAAAAGTATAATAAAAAGGCGCTTACAATTGAAGGTGTTCTATTAACTATGCTTGATACAAGAAGTAATATAGGTTATGAAGTTATTAATGAAGTTAGAACATATTTTAAGGAAAAAGTATTTAAAACAATTATTCCAAGAAATGTTAAATGTTCAGTTGCACCAAGTCATGGTTTGCCAGTGACAGAATTTTCTCCTCGTTCAAAAGGTTCAATTAGTTATCAAAATTTAGCGAGAGAGATGGTGGATCTTAATGAAGGATACTAATCAAAAATTAGGGAGATCATTTAATGATTTAATTGAGGAGAATGAGATGAATTTTTCTGATATCGAAGAAGTAATTGATGTTGAATTAGTCATAATTAGACCTAATCCAGATCAGCCAAGAACTATCTTTGATGAGAAGAGTTTGTTAGAACTAGCAGAATCCATTAAGGAACACGGTGTTTTTCAACCCGTTATTTTAAAACCAGCAGGGCAAGGGTATATTTTAGTTGCCGGGGAAAGACGCGTTAGAGCTGCAAAAATGGCGGGATTAAGAACGATCCCTTCAATAGTAAGAGATTATAACTCGATTTACTTGTCAGAACTTGCGATATTAGAAAATCTCCAAAGGGAAGATCTTACACCAATTGAAGAAGCAATTGCTTTTCAAAAAGCAGTATTCAATTTAAATTTGACTCATGGTGAACTGGGGAAAAAAATCGGAAAAAGCAGAGCCTATATTACAAATATTATTGGTCTGTTAAACCTACCCACAATAGTTATAAATGATGTAAATTTAGGAAAACTTTCTATGGGACATGCAAGGGCACTAAGTAAATTGAAAGATAAGAATTTATGTCTATCACTTCATGAGAGAGTTTTGGAAGAAAATTTGACAGTTAGAGATATTGAAGGAATTATTAGAAATTTATATAAGGAAAACGACCAATACATTATTCCTAATGAGATTTTAGATAAGATACAAAACAGACTAAGTCAAGGTCTAGATGATGATATAAAATTTAGATTGAAGAAAAATCAATTAGTCTTCTCTTTTGATAGTGAGGATGAATTAGAAATTATAGTTAAAAAGATTTTAGGAGGTAAATAAATGAGCAGTTTTGGAGATTTATTATTTGAGTTTTTAACTGAGACAATTAAAATAAACGCATATATTTCACAGCTGATTATTAAATTTACTGTTGTTATCTTATGGATTATAATTGGATTGATTTTAATTAAAGTTACAAGGAAAATAATTTTTAAGGTTGTACGAGTTGATAAAAAAAATTCTAGATCAATTACAATTGCAGAATTGATATCAAGTATTTCTAAATATGTGATTTGGTTTATAATTGCATTAATGGTTTTAGGAGAATTAAGTGTTGATATTACACCATTCATCGCTTCTGCAGGAGTAATAGGCCTTGCTGTAGGATTTGGTGCTCAGGAATTAGTTAAAGATTTTATTAGTGGATTTTTTATTATTTTTGAAGATGCTTTTAATGTAGGAGATATAGTTGAAATCGATGGATTCAAAGGTAGTGTTCTATCTTTGGGTCTTAGGATAACAATTATTGAGAATTGGCGTGGTGAAAGAAAAACAATTAGTAATGGTAATTTAGGAAGTATAATTAACTTCTCAAAAAATAATAGTATTGCTGTTATTGATTTTGGTGTTGGTTATGATACTAATTTAGCCGATTTAAATAAATTATTGGTGCCATTTTTGAAAGAACTAAAGAAGAAGTATGATGAGATTATTGAAACACCACAGTTTCTTGGAGTTACAAAACTAGACGATTCAAGTATAAATATGATGATTATAGCAAAAACGAATTCAATGAAACATTTACAAGTTGAGAGGGATATTAGAAAAGATTTAGTTGAGTATTTTAATAAACATAACATAGAAATTCCTTTCCCACAAATGGTTATACATAATGCATAAGTTTGGACTAAATAGCATTTTAGTTTTAAGAAAAGAACACCCATGTGGATCTAAAGAATGGGTTGTGATAAGAAATGGAGCGGATATTAAAATAAAGTGTCTTGGTTGTGATAGAATAGTAATGATAGATCGCCCGACATTACAAAGGAGAATTAAAAAAGTTATTAATCCTGTGGATTGATAACTTTCTTTGAAATAAACAATTAAGGATGTGATAAGAATGAAAAACATTATAAAAGAAATAATTGATTTTAGGAATGATAGAGGATGGGAGCAAAATGATAAACCAGAAAATCTTGCTAAATCAATAATAATTGAAGCCGCTGAACTTCTTGAAAATTATCAATGGGGACCGGAGAATGCAGATTTGGATAACGTTAAAGAAGAAATAGCAGACGTTATAATATACTCAATAGCAATGGCTTATGATTTGGGATTTGATATTGAAGAAATGATTTTTGAAAAGCTAGAAAAAAATGCAATAAAATATCCTCTAAAAAAATAACTTGCTTTTTATTTTAAGTTAGTATAAAATATTATTTGCGTATTTGGAGGGGTAGCGAAGTGGTTAAACGCGGCAGACTGTAACTCTGCTCCTTAGGGTTCGGCGGTTCAAATCCGTCCCCCTCCACCATTTTGGGCTATGGCCAAGCGGTTAAGGCACCGGACTTTGACTCCGGGATCGGCGGTTCGAATCCATCTAGCCCAGCCACAATTTGATTTATTAAGAAAGTTTAAAAAAGTCAAAATATTGGTTGACAATGTATCAATTAAATAGTAAAATAAATATCGCACTTATGTCTTTTTGGTAGGGGGCCTGTAGCTCAGTTGGTTAGAGCGCACGCCTGATAAGCGTGAGGTCGTTGGTTCAACTCCAATCAGGCCCACCAAACTTGATTTAGTACACATTATTATGGGGCCTTAGCTCAGCTGGGAGAGCGCCTGCCTTGCACGCAGGAGGTCAGCGGTTCGATCCCGCTAGGCTCCACCATAATATGGAGGATTAGCTCAGTTGGGAGAGCACTTGCCTTACAAGCAAGGGGTCACTGGTTCGAGCCCAGTATTCTCCACCATGCCGGAATAGCTCAGATGGTAGAGCAACTGACTTGTAATCAGTAGGTCTCGGGTTCAACTCCTGATTCCGGCACCATTAATTATTTTTTTGCGTATTATAAATAATACGACCCGCTAGCTCAGTTGGTAGAGCATCTGACTTTTAATCAGAGGGTCAGAGGTTCGAATCCTCTGCGGGTCACCATTTTATGCCTGGGTGGCGGAATAGGTAGACGCGTTGGACTTAAAATCCAATGGTAGTAATACCGTGCCGGTTCGATTCCGGCCCTAGGTACCAAATTTATTTTTCTATAAAGAATTCAGCAATAATTAAGAATGTATACAGGGGCTATCTCTGTTAGGACTATGGATGTCTAGGACACTACGCACTTTAGATCTAATCTTGGCTCCACCTAAATTATTATCATGGCGGTGTAGCTCAGATGGCTAGAGCATTCGGTTCATACCCGAAAGGTCGTGGG
>JAOZSP010000016.1:0-4967 GCA_029939615.1 Candidatus Izemoplasma sp.
AATCCTATTATTTTCGATAGCGATTTTCTGATAGTATAATCTCCACTAGAATTTACTATTTTAGTTATATCACCTTGTTGATTTTTTATATAGAAGTATTCTGCACTTGATGTATCATCATTAAGGTTAAAACTAATGATAGTACCATCAATATCATATGTATACATTATAACATAGGTTCCGTCAGTTTCGTATATTACTTTATCACCTATTAATGTATAACTAATTGTTGTTCCATCTAGTGTTTTACTTGTTCGATATCCTTGATCATTGTAAGTATAAGATATAGTATGACTATCAGGTTCAAGATAGTCTTCATGAGGTAATAACGTCCATCCTTCTTGCAATTGAATATCATCTAATCCCAAATAATATAAGTATTGATCTATTTCAGATGCACTAACAGTTATATTTAATTCTGTTTCATAATTCCCGGTAATTAATGGGCATGCAAGTTTTCCTCCTGTTGAGTAACATAAATCAGGCATTGAAGTGCTTTCGTTTATATAAGTTCCATTATTACCCGTAATTAAGAATGTCGTATTACCGAAATAATCAGGGATATAAAACAGATATGCTGTATTTGGTTTAACTAAAATTGAACTTGATGTAAAAATAGCATCTGTACTTGACGAAAAATCACTTTCGTCAAGATAATTATTTGATTGAGAATAAACATCATCAACAAATATTCCCGTTAATTGTCTTCCATCCCACTCAAGCAAAGCTTCATAATAATAAGTTCCTTCATAATAAAAATTAGTTATTCTTGTTGGATTACCTTGATTATCATAAGTATATGTTTGTTCAGTAGTTGTCGAAGTAACATTTCCACTAGAATTGTATGTAAGTGATTGATAATTTACTAATTGATCTTCCCAGTTCCCACTGTAGTTGTATTTAATATGTTCTTGAGGAATTGTGTATCCTCCAGTTGGATTTCCAACTTTAAAAACAATTTTAAAATCTATGTCGTAAAATCTTGGATCAGATGCAGTATAGGATCTATAGTAATAACCTTCTGTTGAAGTATCTAAGTTTCCAGAAGTCATAGAGGTTGTCATATTAGATACCCACACTTCATTATCAGGATCATAATAACTAAATGATAATGATGGTGATTGCCCAACGTTTAAAGGGTATATATCTTGATAATCTTTTGTTGTATTATAGTGCATTTCACAATCAAACATTCCATAGCTGTTTTCATAAAATGATGGTATAGAGACTGTTGTATAATCATTTTGCCCATAAAGGAAAGTTTTTATATCCGTAATATTTCCATTTTTGTCATAGTAATAGTATTTTGTATAACACGTTTTATTTGACACACATTGGCTATCATTATCATAAACATCTTCAACATGTAGTTGGTTAAGTTCATCATATTCATAATATCTTGCATGAATTATCGTAGTACCTTCATAATACCTGTATGAAGTTATGTTTCCAACATTATCATACACATATGAATACTTATATGTGATTGAATCACTATCAATAGTATAAGTAATTGAGTTCAATCTTGTTGTATCCCCATAATAGTTGAAATTAGTTGTAATAAAATCAGAATCATTCATCATCAATTCAATATACTGTAATCTTTTTAGAGCCCCACTTTCATATAAATACTCTTTTTCAATCTCATCAGTCTCTTGAGTCTCATACTTTGTCATATCGTAAAACGTTGATGTCTCAAGACAGTTGCTACTATCATTTTGATCCCAAAGCATACATTTATTGTTAAGATACTCTACAAATTGATTCTCGCCATCAATGACAAAATCTAATCCTATCATTGACCCCTGACTGTCATAAATATAGTTTATTTCATTATTAAAATTATCTACCATTTTAATCAATCTACCAGCAGTATCATAAGTATAGTATTCAGTTTTCTCAATGTTACCATTATCATCATGAGTATTATAAACTGCTAATAACCCCGATTGATCGTATTCATATGAAAATTTCACGTTAAAATTAGTCCCATCTTCACTAAAGGAAACCTGTTCTATTTGATTTTCATCAGTATAATCAAATTTGATTACATCACCATTCCCATATGTTTGAGTTGATAATCGATTAGTATTATATGATCCATCGGATTCATATACATAAGACATTAAGGAATTATTATTAACCTTAACTTCTGAAATTCTTCCTTGAGTATCATATACTAAGAAGTACGAATAATCATCATCAAATTCAATTTGATTTAATTGGTCTTGACTATTGTAATGATATACGATTTTCGCATAATATGGATCACCATTATCATAAGTTGCATAGTTATCTACATGAACTGCTTTTATTAGTTTTCCTTCATTATCGTATTCAAAATATAAGTCATCATTGTTTGCATTTTCAATAGCAGTTAAGAGACCAGTAAGTGTATCAGTGTAATAATCTGTGGTTTTTCCATATTCGTTTGTGGTTGAAGAAATATATTGACTAAAACCGCTTGATAAGTAAGCTGTAGATGTGGTGAAGTAATCGTTTCCTTCACCAATTGTTATTGAATATGGTTGCCCATAAGTATTATATAGTATTGTACTTGTCACATTATTAAACACAACTGATTCCACCATCGCCGATTCATCATCTATTCCTAATTGCACTGTCCCATTTTGAGTTGTTATCTCTGTTGGTCTTGAATCGTAGGTATTACCATATATAAATTTTGTAATATCATTTGATGAACTCATTGAAGTCACTAAATTACCCTGTATATTATATTCGTACATTGAATTTATACCTTCATAATACATTTGTAGTTGATCAAACAACACAAAGCCTTCTCCTTGGTATTCTAATGAGATATAGACAAAGTTTCCAGCTTCATAAGTTACTTCTTCAAGTTTATATTGCCACCCTTCAATTGATGTATCAAAGTCAATATAATTTGTGGAAATTAGATAAGTGTCATAGTTTGGTGTCCCTATTGATGCAGGAGAGCTTAATATATCGACTTTAATTCTAAATACTTCATTATAAGTATCAGTGGTTTGTCTTGAAATTGGTGTACTCTCTGAATATGCCCAACCACCAATGATTAATTTACCATCAACCACATCTTGATTTAAATAATTAGTAAACCCATTCCATGCATATCTTAAATCAGTTGCATCACCATCGATTCGTAATGAATATGTTCCTAATATATCTTCTTCTAAATCAGTAGCATAACTAGAGTTTAATTGACGAGTAATTTCGGTTTCATCAACTTCAAGCCATCCTTCAAAATTCCCAGAACCATCAAGCTCTTCAAATGATGAGTTATCAATAATATTCTTCCTAGTATCTCTAAATCCTTCAATTAATTGAACATTATCAAAACGTGCATATCCAACTCCACTTGAATTCAAATTTATTGTAATGTAAGTATCATCATATTCAACATCAAACTGAAGAGTCACATAATGCCATTCTCCATCATTACTAACGTTAGTTAATGCGGCACTCCATTCAGCATTTGTAACTGAAAAATTAACATTATTAGTTGAAGTATCATTTTTAATATACCCACTCAAAATATAACTGCCACTATCTAATAATACGTCTTGTTCATAAGACCCGTAATAAGTTGAAGAAGACGCATAAATTCGAGCTGAACATTCACCATATATTGATGTTGTGCATTCAAAGCTAGATTGGATGTTTTGCATATAATAAGGTGTTTGATCCAATTCCCAGTTTGTATCAAAGTCCCTTCCAATCTCAAAACTATGATTGATGATTTTGTTATCAATAGTCTTGTATGGGTCTGATTTAGTCACTAAGTGATTATTATTAATATAATTAGGATTTTCGTCTAAATATAAAACACCTGTTTCATCTGGGAGATAAGTAAATAAATTCATGTAACTAAAAGACTGAACATTTCCATAATTATCTAAAATATTAACAGTATGACCGTAATTATCAAATTTATAGATTATGTAATTATTTCTATGATCAGTTATCGTTGTTTGTTTCACACCATAATCATAACTAATCTCACCAAAAATTTGATTGTTATAATACATCTTTACAGTATCAATCTTACTTGTTCCCGATTTATATGTATACATTACCTCTTCTTGCTCTGAAACATACACATTTGTGAGTTTTCCATAATTATCAGAGAAATAGTATGTTGTCTCATCAGTCGATAATCCTGAACTACTATCATAATCTTTTTGATAAGTTGAGCGATATAAGGTATTTCTAGAAATTAAAGATTTATAAGCATAGTAATAATAGACTCTTTCAACTTCGTTTAGTGATGTATCGCTTTGTTTGAGTTGAAGAGATGCAGAGTGCAATTTTGAATTACTATATGTTAAATTAATTATGTTACCCGACTCATCATAAATATAGTCAATAATGTAAGGGTTAGATGAATCTCGTACTATAGTAACATCATTTCCTGTTCTTGTATCTGTGATTTTAGTTAAATTGTCATTGACAAATTTATATTTCATTTGATCCATTGTTAATATAAACTCAGAATTTAGCGAACTATAGACATACTCTCTTACAAAAGTATTACCACTACCGTCTTCGGCAATATAACATGAATATGTAACAACTGAATTCGGAGTTAATCGACTATCACAGCTAAATAATCTATAGTAATATACTAGATTATCAGTACCATCTCGTACTTCATATTGGTCCAATGTTGCATCATAATTAGCTGTCATACTATAATTAGTACTCCAACCATATCCATATGTCTCGTCTGAGACTTCACGATCAAAATTATATATAAGTGAGAATCCAAAAGCTTGTTTCTCTGTCCCAAAATACAAATCATTTTTAATAAAATTCAATTCGCCAGTTAAATCACTTATGTATCCTGTTCCTGCAACTCCAATGTATTGATTATTATATGTCCAATAATCTTTAATTCCAGATGAATCAATGTAAACAAACTCTATAACTGGTTTGCTTCCTATGTTACCAAATTTCAAGTTAAGGAC
>JAOZSP010000016.1:4977-8917 GCA_029939615.1 Candidatus Izemoplasma sp.
ACTGGTTTATAAGATGTTGTTGTGCTTTCAAGTGATCTCACCGTATTGTATGCACCATAATTATATTTATCTTTTATTGTGAAACCAGATGTTTCTGTATTACCCGTTGCTTGCCATTCCTTAACTGTTTTAGTAATATCAAAAATAAACTTATTATCACTTCCTACAACATGATAATCAGTCATTTCTGTTGCGTGCGATGGTCTATTATTCCATGTTACTGTTGAACTGGTAAAACTGGAATCATTCTTGTATAGTCCAAGAATTCTACCTGTAGTAGCATTATATCCTGTAAGTGTAAGTGTTGAATGAACTATTTCTTTATCCATTAAACTATATGGAAAGTTGAAGTATATTAACCCTCGATATTCCGATGAGCTACTTGTGTTTGCTATTGTAATTTGATTGGAAGTACAATAATTAGTATTTGGGTTTCCCTCTGAAACGTAAGTATCAAACATACTAATTGATTGTGTACTGCTGTTTATTGTTGGATCAATATTTACAGGATAACTTGCAGTTTGTAGCCATTTATCACTTGGTGTAATAGTAATCTCATAGGTCTTATTTCCTGTTTTTACCAACCCAAACTGAATATCAAATGATTCATTCATATTATTATCAATCATAAATAAATCATCAAAAGTGAATATAGTTTCACCCTCTTTGTTAATAAACAAAATGTTTCCCTCTTTGTCCTCTATAATCGATAAGTTCTTTAATTTATATTCGAATGATAAACTAAAATTTGGAACATATTCGTTAAGAATTATGTTCTCTTTTATTTTGCTTCCAGTTAAAATATATTCTATATCAACGTTTTGTTGGATATTTGTATATAAGACAGATTGATTTACATTTATTAACTCTTTTATATTATTTGGAGTAATATCTGATTCATCAAATGAAATATTTGATGAATCAATATTCAATACGTTCCAATCAATACTATATTTATCCATTGTTAGCTTTATTTGTTTGTTGTCATCTAGCTTTTTAGGAAACTTAACTTTGAATTTATTATCCTTATTCTTAAACTCATTATTCCCATTATCATATAAACTATTATTTATCTGTTTATATTTATTATTTTCTAGATAGTGAATAACGTCATTATACATAGCTACTTCATATGTACCATCTATCTTTCTATATGTTTTCGTTGTTTCGGTTCTTTCATCTTCTATTTCACTATCTATTTCAACTAGACTTGGATTAAAATCAGGATCAGTCGTTGTTGGATAATTTGGCATGCTATCTTCTCTTTGCATTACCTCTTCAATAGTTGCTTCTTGTTTAGGTACTATTTCTGCTTGAATTTGTTGCCATGGAACATAACTCCATAACATCGCAAGAATACCAGTAACTGCCAATCCTTTTCTTATTTTGTTTAAAATGTAAACTAAAGCTAAAATTCCCTTATTTGTTACTTTACTGTTTGTAAATTTTTTCATCATATCCTCCCGTTTTTCCTGTTTCTTAGATTTTTTATTGATATAAGCGAACCAAATAAATGGTTCGCCTATTTCCCAAGCTTCCTTAAGCCGCGTCTAATCTATTAAGAGTTCTTGAAGATCTTTTAATAGTTTATAACTTTTTTCATGTTCGTTTTTGTTTACTATATAATTGTTATTTTGGATATCCAATATATTTGTTGAGTACCACTCAATCAATTTGCTTACAAGTAACCCTATATTTTTTTTATCTTTTGGATAATCCATCTTTATGATTTTCTCTGTATAACTTAAAATGAAATTTTCACTTGTGTAATCACATATTGTTTTCGTAATACCATCAAGTTCAAGTTGGATAATTTCTTCAATATTCATTTTTCCTCCTTATCTGTGATGTGAAACTAGTTATTCCAAAAGATAGATTTAAGCAAAAATCTACCTCTGAATATTAGTAGTTTTATATTCTTAATGGATTTGGTATAATATTAATGTCAAAATATAGCGTATAAGTGAAGTCTTATATTATATTTAGTTTCTATTCATATTATATTAGTTGTATTGGAAACTGAATAGGACGTTTATGTCCCATTTGAAAGGTGATATCATGAAAAATGTATTTACTCAGTATATGTATCATATTGATAAACTAAGAATTGAATCAAATATTACTATTGGAAATTTTTGTGAAGATATATGTGATAGAAGACAGTATCCTAGATATATGAACGGTATCCAAACTATTACTCAAACTAGATTGAATAAGTTTTGTATAAAATTAGGGTTATCACAAATGGAATTTTTATATTCATTCAACTCTAGTGAATCATCTGAATTACTGTCAATAGTAGAACTATATAGTAGTTTACAGAGTAATGATTTTGATAAATCATTACTCTTAATAAAAAAATACGATACTCATAAATTCTTAAGTATCCAATCTCAAAATATTTATGAGTATTGTAAAATAGAATATAACGAAAAAAAGAAGCTAATTAATAAGTATTTAGCTATTGAACAATACGCTAATCTTATTAATTACCCAGAATGTTTAGTGAAAATTAGATTTAATTTTGTCGAAATGATTTGCTTAAACAATATAGCTAAAATAGAATGTACACTAGATAAAGTTACAGCAATAGATTTCCTTTCAGATCTATTACTAAAAGATGATTTTATTTACCTATCTTCTGATACAAGACATGTTTTACCTACAATCTATGCATGTGTCTCAAGATTAAAAGGAATGAAAGATGATTTTCAAGTAGCTTTAGAAGTTGCATTAAAAGGAATAAATTACTCTTTAAAGATAAGATCAATGTTTCAATTAGAATATTTGTATTACTATTGTGCTTTCTCATATCATAAATTAGGTAATAAACGACTAAGTAAATACTATGCCCAAAAATCGTTATTTACGATATTAAGTCAAGATAAAGATGTTTTATTTGAAAAATTTCATAGAATGATTATTAAGGATTTTAGTTTTGATCCTCTAAAAGGCTTAAAAGTGATTAAAATTGAAAAGAACTGAAATCTCAAAAAATTGAGTTTTCAGTTCTTTTTATTATAAGTACTATTTCAATATTTCTTCACAACGAGAACATAATCCCTCATTTGTTTCAGAAACTACTTGCCAACATCTGTCACAAGTGTCACCTTGTGCTTTTTCAACATCAATACTTAAATTATCAAATTGATATTCTCCATGTCCTTCTTTCATTTCAAATTGAGAAACGATAAAGATTTGTCCTAAGTTAGCATTTAAGCTTTTTAGTAGTTCTTTTGTTTCAGCTTGAGGATATAAAGTAAGTTTAGCGTTAAAGCTTTTACCGATGACTTGTTTATTACGTGCTTCTTCTAATGCTTTTAAGACGTCATCTCTTACGACCATAAATTTTTCATATTTAAGAAGTAAATCTTCATTACCTAATTCTAATACTTTAGGCATATTTTCTAAATAAACATTTTCTTGTTTATGATATGGTAATTGTAAGTAAGCTTCATTAGTTGTATGTGGTAAATAAGGAGTAAGTAACTGTAGTAAAGATAACGTTGTTTCATATAATACAGTTTGAATACTTCTACGAGAGTGATCATCTGCTTTTACAATGTATAAAACATCTTTTGTAAAGTCTAAGTAAAATGCACTTAGTTCTTTTGTTACAAAGTTAGTTACTTCACGATAAACAGCGTCAAACTCAAAATGCTCGTAATGGTTTATTGAGTCTTTAACTAAATTATTTAGTTTTAATGATAAATATTTATCTATTTCATTTCGTTTTTCAAACGGAATAGAATCTGTTTGTGGATTAAAATCTTTTAAGTTACCTAACATAAAACGGATTGTATTACGGATTTTACGATAAGATTCACTAACTTGTTTCATCATATCGTTACTGATTCTAACATCACTTTGGTAATCAACACTAGCTACCCATAAACGAACAATATCAGCACCCATTTGTTTCATTAGTTTTAATGGATCG
>JAOZSP010000016.1:8935-16845 GCA_029939615.1 Candidatus Izemoplasma sp.
CCTAAAGATTTTGACATTTTACGACCGTCACCATCTAAAACAAAACCATGTGTTAAACATGTTTTATAAGGGCTAACACCCTTATAAGCAACACCTGTAGATAAACTACTGTTGAACCAACCACGGTATTGATCACTACCTTCTAAATATAAATCACTAGGGTATGGAAGACCAAAGTTTTGCATCCCACCTTGGTGTGATGTACCACTATCAAACCATACGTCTAAAATATCTGTTTCTTTAGTAAAGACACCATTAGGACTATTTTCGTTAGTATAACCTTCAGGTAATAACTCTTTAGCTGTTTTTAAATACCAAGCGTTAGTTCCTTCTTTTTCAAAAATATCAGCTACATGGTTAATAACTACTTTATCTAATATCTCAGAACCATCTTCATTATAAAATACAGGAATAGGTACTCCCCAAGTTCTTTGACGACTAATACACCATGCGTGACGATCTTTAACCATGTTTTCCATACGTACTTCTCCCCATTTTGGGTACCAAGTAATATTCTTTATTTCTTTAATCATATCATCTTTTAGAGACTCAATAGATGCGAACCATTGTGCAGTCGCTCTAAAGATAACCGGTTTTTTAGTACGCCAGTCATGAGGATAACTATGAGTAATCCAAGCAAGTTTTAATAAATATCCTAAATCATGAAGATCATTAACAACACTTTTATTACAGTCTTCAATAAACTGTCCTTCATATTGTAAAGCTTCTTTAGTCATAAAACCTTTTGAATCAACAGGACATAATGTTTCAAGACCATATTTTTGACCGATGATAAAATCATCTTCCCCATGTCCAGGAGCAGTATGAACTAATCCAGTTCCACCTTCAGTAGTTACGTGATGTCCTAAAACAACAGGACTAATACGTTCGTATAAAGGATGTTTATAAGTCATATTTTCTAATTCATGACCTTTAACGTCTTTTAATACTTCTACTTTTTCCCACTCTAAAGTTTTTGAAAGTTCATTTATTAATTCAGTAGCAACTAAATATGTATCTTTATCATTTACTTTGATAAAGGTATATAATATTTGATCACCAACAGCAATCGCTAAGTTAGCAGGAATTGTCCATGGCGTTGTTGTCCATACAAGAAATTTAAAATCAAAATCAACTTTTCCAAGAGTTTCAACAGCGTCCATAGCAACATATATAGAAGGAGATTTTTTATCATGATATTCTATTTCCGCTTCAGCAAGAGCTGTTTCACTTGAAGGGCTCCAGAAAATCGGCTTTAATCCCTTAAAGATTAATCCTTTTTCTACCATATCCGCAAACACTCTTATTTGAGAAGCTTCATATTTAGGTTGTAAGGTAACGTAAGGGTAATCCCATTCACCTAATATACCTAAACGTTTAAATTGTTCTTTTTGTGTTTTTACTTGTTTTTTAGCATATTCTTCACACATAACTCTAAAATCAACTTTATCAATCAAATTACGATTGATTTTTTTCTTTTTAACTAAAGCTGTTTCAATCGGTAACCCATGTGTATCCCATCCTGGGACATATCTTGTATAAAACCCACTCATACTTTTATATCTAACAACAAAATCTTTTAAGGTTTTGTTTAAAGCATGTCCAATGTGGATATTACCGTTAGCGTAGGGTGGACCATCATGTAATACATATTCAGTATTACCTTCATTAAGCTTTAAACGCTTATTGTAAAGGTCTAGTTTTTCCCACTCTGTTTGCATTACGGGTTCTTTATTACCTAAATTACCTCGCATTGCGAAATCTGTTTTTGGCATGTGTAATGTATCTTTGTAGCTGTTACTCATAGTAATCACTCCTTTTAATATATAAAAAAAGCTCATCCTTAATAATAAGGACGAACTATATAATCCGCGGTACCACCTTAGTTCTAGAAATATCTAGCACTTAACTCTTTAACGCAGAGATACGTAAAATCTTACTCTTTTCAGATTTTAACTCAAAGGTGATATATTATTTTATATTTTTCCAAGTTCTCAGCGTTCTTGGTCTCTGTAAAAAATATTTAAAATAATACTTGTCCTTGTCATAGTATTTTAATAACAATAGTTTAACAAATATATTTAAGAATACAACCTTTTTATTGATATTTTATATAATATTATCAATTATTAGCCGTTTGCGATCATAATATTAATCATTTGTCCAAAATATCTTAATCCTATTTGATATAAGAAAAATCCAATGATAGGTGTAAAATCCATTCGTCCAAAAACTAATAAACCTCTAAATATTCTCATATATGGGTTAGCTATACTATGAATAATCTTATGGACTTTTGATCCTCTTAACTCGGGAATCCACGACATTAAGATATAAGCAATAAGGATATAGTAGTAAGCTTGTAAAGCATAGTATAATACTGTAAATAATAAAATCATTTTAATTACTCCTTGTATTCATTCACAAACTTACGTAATGAACCATCTTTATAGTCTTTTTTAGTAGCAAAAAGGAAGATTTTTTCTTTAATAACTTCAATTTCACCATCTGTAGCATACGTTACACCACTTAAAAAGGTAATGACTTTGTTTGATTCAATATCATTATATTCTTCAAAGTTCACAATAACAGGAACGCCTTTTAATAATTTATTAGCTAGTTTATAAACATCTAAGTCCTTACCCATAATAATAAACTCAATACGATCAAACGCTTTTTTCTTTTTAGCCATTATTCTACCTCTTTCTTGAATAATACACTACCTAATCGTAAAAATGTAGCATTATGCTTTAAAGCGATTAAGTAATCATTACTCATTCCGATTGATAATTCAGGTAAGTCTTGATGTAGTTCTTCTTTTATCTTAATCTGTAAGTCATTTAATTTTTGAAATTCATTACTTATTATTTCTTCATTACTTGTTAATTCAGCCATTCCCATAAGTCCTACAACTTTAATCATATTTAAAGGTTTTAATTGCTTTAAAAAGGGAATAACATCTTCAATATTTAAACCATGTTTAGATTCTTCATTACTTATATTTATTTGAATAAAACACTTTAATGGAGACGTTCTACGTCTATTAATCTCTTCAGCTAGTTTAAATGTATATAACGAATGAAGATAATCAATATCATTTACTACTTTTTTTACTTTTTTGGTTTGTAAAGTTCCAATAAAGTGCCAAGTAATATCGAAATCTTTTAAAGCATTAAATTTTTCTGTAAAAGCTTCAGTACGGTTTTCTCCAAAATGGGTTATCCCTGAACTGTGGAGAGTAATCATTTCTTCGGGTGTAAAATATTTTGTAGCTGCTACAATAGTTATATTATCATTATTTATCTTATTTTTAACATACTCTGTATAAAATTTCATCATTTTCTCCTATTTGAATACGTAAAAATACTTGTTAAAATTATCGCAAAAGCTCCTAAAATCATTTGGAGACTATCGCTTAAGTTTGAAACAAAGATAAATAAAACTATTATAATAACCATTAATATAACATATAAAATATTGAAAGTCTTTTGATTCAAATTGATCACCTCAATTATAAGAAAAAAGCGCTAATGCGCTTATTTAAATCTTGATTTTAACCAAGAAGGAATAGCAGTTTTAGAAGGTTCTTCTTCTTTAACAACTTCTTGTTTACGTCTTTTTCGTGATTTTTTAGTTGGAGGAGTTTCTTTTTTAGGTTCCTCAAGAGGAACTTCTTCTTCAACATATCCAGTTGCACCAATATCACTAAATTCAACGCTTTTGTTTTCATCAAATCCTGTTGCAATAACAGTAACGATGATTTCTTCATTAATATCTGTATTTACTGTTGCACCATAAATAATATTTATTTCAGTAGAACTAGCATTTTGAATTGCTTCAACAGCTTCGTTAACTTCCCATAAGGCAATATCTACACCACTAGCAATATTAACTACTGCATCAGTTGCACCGTCGATATTAGCATCTAATAATGGGGAATGAATAGCTTTTTTAGTAGCTTCAATTGCGCGATTTTCACCACTAGCAATACCAATACCCATTAATGCAGTACCTTTATCTTTCATAACAGTTTTAATGTCAGCAAAATCTACGTTTATAAGTCCAGGCACGGTAATAATCTCCGCAATCCCTTGAACCCCTTGACGTAGGACTTTATCTGCTTCTCTAAATGCTTCAAGCATTGATGTTGAACGATCAACAATATAAAGTAAACGATCATTTGGCACAACGATTAATGTATCAACATAAGGTTTTAAAGCATCTAAACCTTCTAATGCTGTAGCTATTCTTCTTCTACCTTCAAAGCTGAATGGCTTAGTAACAATCCCAATAGTTAAACATCCTGTTTCACGAGCGATTCTTGCGATTACAGGTGCAGCACCTGTACCTGTTCCTCCACCCATTCCAGCAGTAATGAATACCATATCAGTTTCATTTAACATTTCTCGTATCTCGTCTTCACTTTCAATTGCAGCACGTCTTCCAATTTCAGGATCTGCTCCCGCACCTAATCCGCGAGTTAACATTTTCCCAATCTGAATTCTAATATCTGCCTTAGAAAGTCTCAGTACTTGTGCGTCTGTATTAATAGCAACGAATTCAACACCTTGAACTTCATTTTCAATCATTCTGTTCACAGCGTTTCCGCCACCGCCACCGATACCGATTACTTTAATTGTAGGTTTTTGATTAAAATTATCCATTGATTCGAACATATTGATACCTCCAATTAACTTGTTAATTTATTATATCATAATAATTGTAAAAACATAAATTATTTTTAAAGATAACGGCTTATTTATAGTATTTAGAGAAAAAATCTTCCTTAAAATCACCTAAATTGTCGTTTTTTATTGCATTTCTAATGTTTTTTGATAATTTTTTAAGAAAATAAAGATTATGATAACTAACTAATCTTGGCCCCAAATACTCTTCAGCCTTAAATAAGTGTCTAAGATAACTCTTTGTATACGTCTTACAAATTTTACAATCACAATTTTCGTCTAACGGTGTTAAATCTTTTTCAAATATTTTGTTCTTAATTGATATTCTACCGACACTTGTCATCGCACTTCCGTGTCTTGCGAGTCTTGTTGGGTTAACACAGTCAAACATATCAATTCCACGAATAACTCCTTCAATAATATCGTCAGGAGTTCCTACTCCCATTAAATATCTTGGCTTATTTTTTGGCATAATTGATTTTAATTCATCTAAAACTTCATACATTTCCGTTTTAGATTCACCTACGCTTAAACCACCAATACTATATCCTGGAAAATCCATTTTTATTAACTCTTCAGCACACATTTTACGTAAATCTTTATATGGACCACCCTGAACAATGCCGAATAATGCTTGTGTATTAGGAAACTTATGTGCTTCTTTTCCTCTTTTAGCCCATCTTAAAGTTCTTTCTACACTGTCTTTCATGTATTCATAAGTTGAATTAAAAGGAGGACACTCATCAAAACTCATAATAATATCTGCCCCTAAATTGTTTTGAATACGGATTGAATCTTCAGGACTCATAAACAGTTTAGCACCACTCTTATGATGACGAAACTCTACACCTTCTTCTTTTATCTTACGAATATCACTTAAACTAAATACTTGAAAACCACCACTATCAGTTAGTAAAGCCCCATCCCATTTACTAAAACCACGAATACCGTTATGCATTTTAATGATTTCATCACCAGGTTCTAGCCATAAATGATACGTATTAGCTAAAATAAGTCCATCACTAACTTCTTTAATTTCACTGTTTTCTAATGTCTTTACGGTAGCCTTTGTACCTACAGGCATAAAAATAGGTGTTTCAAAACTCCCATGGGGAGTATGTAAAATACCGTATCTTGCTTTTGTTTGTTTACATTCGTGGATTAACTCATATCTTATTGCCATTATAATCACCATTTTCATTATAAAACAAAAATCCCTAATATATAAGGATTTTATCTACAAATTATTTTTTGCGTTACTTATCATTAACTTAATTCTATTTAATTGATTAATCTCAGTCGCAGATGTATCGTAATCAATTGCGACAATGTTACTCTTTGGATATTGATTTTTGATCTTTTTAAGCATTCCTTTACCAGCAATATGGTTTGGTAAGCAACCAAACGGTTGAGTACAAACAATATTAGGGGTATCCATATGGATTAATTCAATCATTTCCGCACTTAGTAACCAACCTTCACCAACATGCATGGCGTGCGGCATGAAGCCTTTTGACAGTTTTCGTAAAGTGTAATAATTTGTAAAAACGCGGAACCCATATTTCTTAAATAATCTTCTAACTTTATTACGACGATACTCAATAAACCAAATAAGGAAGCGGTATGTTTCAGCAACGATTTTCCTACCACCGTATTTATATATATCATGTCTAGTTGAATCAAAAGTATATTGGAAGAAATCAAGCATGTTAGGAGTAATAACTTCACATCCTTCATTTCTTAATGTTTTTTCTAAGTCATTATTTCCTAAAGGACTATATTTAACGTATATTTCACCAACAATTCCTACTTTTGGCTTTTTAATAGTTCTATCTACTTCTATTTCACTAAACCTTTTAACAACTCTTTCAATAAGTTTATTAGGATGATAAAAAACTTTTCTTGAAGGCAAATAGAAATATTCATCTAAATAACTATTAATCTCTTGATATACTCTTTCTGTTTCTCCCTTATTAACTTCATAAGCAGCAACTTCATTATATAACTGCATCATAATATCACCCATCATTGTAGCAGTCATTAATTTAAGGATAATATTAGTAGAAATCTTGAATCCTGGATTTTTTTCTAAACCAACTGCGTTAACACTAACGATTGGAATAAAGGCATATCCTGCCTTTTTAAAAGATTTTCGGATTAAGCTAAGGTAATTACTAGCGCGACATCCACCACCTGTTTGTGTAATAGCTACTGCGACTTTATGAATATCGTAACCCTTATTTTTAATAGCGTCAATGAATTGTCCTATAACAAGCATTGCCGGAACACAAATATCATTATGAGAATACTTCATTCCTTCATGAATTACATCAAAACTAGTATTCATTAATTGTTCTGCGTCATATCCTTCACTTTTTAATAAATGAGCATAGTATTCAAAATGGTAAGGAGCCATTGAAGGGATTAGTAGTTTGTATTCTTTTTTCATTTCCATAGTAAAAAGAAGACGACCGGTCTCATCATATATTAGTTCAGCCATTATTTAACCCCCTTCATCGTCGAAAGTAAACTTCTAATACGGATATTAGAAGTTCCTAGGTTATTTACTTCATCTATTTTAATACCTGTATATATTTTTCCTTGTTTTTCTAATATTTCTTGTACTTCATCACTTGTAATAGCGTCAAGACCACATCCAAATGATATTAATTGAATTAAATTAGAGTTAGGAACTGAGCTAATATACTTTGCACTATCATATAATCTTGTATGATATGTCCATTGATTTAATACTTTAACTAATTCTTGATCTGCGAGTGTATTTACACTATCTTCACTAATTACTACTACTCCTAAACTTTGTAAAAGTTTAGGTATACCATGATTTATTTCAGGATCTATATGATAAGGTCTTCCAGCAAGTAAAATAACGTTTTTATCATGTTCTTTTGCGTAACCAAGAGCTACTTTTCCTTGATTTAAAACATCTTGACGATAGTTAACATAAGCATCTAGTGCTTTGTCAAAAGCCTTCATTAGTACCTTTGTAGGAACCTTGTTTATTCTTTCTACAGTCTTTATGATATTTTTAACGAACACTTTCTTCTTATTTAAACTGATATAAGGATTCAAATAACTTTTCAGATCTAAATCTTCCATATTTGCTCCAATTACTTCTGGGTAAAAAGCTACAACTGGGCAATTATATTCATTATCACGATAATCCTTTTCAATAAAGTTAAAAGGCATATTTGGGTAAAATAT
>JAOZSP010000017.1:0-7262 GCA_029939615.1 Candidatus Izemoplasma sp.
AAAAAGCGGCGCATCGAGCCGCTTTTGCTTTGTCTTGATATCTTTTTGCGAAGTAGAATACCATAAAAAATGTCGTAATGAGTATAAACTCAAAAGTAAATATATGCCATGGATAAGGACCAAATAGTGCTTCTACATCTTCAGGCGCACCCATTGTAAACATATAGTTTGCATTAGGCATAAACCCTGAATTTCTCAACATAATATTGATAGGCCACATCGAAAAACCGAGAATATTTGTAAATAAAATAACAATCAATGTTATTTTCTTCGTAACTTTGTATTTATAACATGTCAAGTAATAAATCGGGACAAGAATTATCGCACCATGGGCAACAATAAACTCAAAAAATCGAAAACGATTATACCCAGCATGGTATAAATCAGGAATAGCAAAGGATACAAGACCTCCAATTATTCCTGTAAATAAGACAAATCTAAAAACTTTCTCATTATTAGTAATCAATAAACCAATTGTTAACATATAACTTATCGCACATAAATGAAACGGTAAATAAGGATGCCCCCCTACTGTTTCAATTGTAGCTAATATAACAAGGTTCACAGACAACACAGAAGCATAAATATATTTAATTAATTTTTCCTTAGGTGAATTGTAAATCTTATTCTTAAAAATAAAGAATAATACAAGATAAACCGCAAATAATACAAGCATTAATAAATGCATTGAAGTGTACATATCAAACTTTACATTTGGATCAAATTCATATGAGAAGAAATTCAATTTAAACACATCCTATTTTAGTAATTTTTTATATATTTTTTCGATGTTTTTTGCGTAATTTGCTGCAGAAAACTTTTGAATTGCTTTACTTGAATTATTCGATATCTGATTAAACAAGATCTTATCATCATTTATTTTTTCAAATAGTTTAACAAAATCTTCATTATCAGTAAATGAATATCCATTATACCCGTTTTCAACTAGCCCTTCAAGATTATCATCGTATTTTACCAATAATGGCAATCCACTTGCTAACGCCTCATAGTAAGTTAATCCTTGAGTTTCAGTAACACTAAAATTAACAAATAAATCCCCAAGTTGATAGTACAATCCAACATCGTTTGGTGATACCATTCCTATGAATTTAACCCTGTTTACAATATTAAGCTTTTTACAAATATTTTTAAAATGCTTAATATCAGGTCCTCCACCAATCAATAATAATTTAACTTTATCACTCTTTATCTTACTAAATTGAATTAGTAAATCTTGAATTGATTTTTCACGAGACATTCTCCCTAAAAACAACATAATAAAATCATTAGGATCTATCTCTAAGTCTTGTTTTAATTTACTAATATCTTCTTTTGTAAACTTATCCTTATTGAAATCTTCTACATAAATTCCAGTTGGAATAATATGTGAACTCTTCTTAAAGCCATACCGATTAAACGTTCTCTTAACTTTGATAGTAGGAAAAACAACTTCATCAGCACTATTAGCAAAACTTTTACTATATTTTTTAGAAACAAGGCGAAGTGGTCCAACCAGAGATTTTGAGATAAAATGAACATAGTCTTCATACATTGTGTGGTAAGTATGTACTAAAGGAATATTGTATTTTTTTGCAACTCTACGTCCCAATCGACCCATAGTAAACTCTGTGTGACAATGGACTATATCTAAATTTAGCTCTCCCACTTCTTTTACCTTTTTGCTTGTGACCTTTCCAATTCGATATTCTCTTAAACCTTTCATCGGAATCTTATATCCGCCAAAACGAAGAATATTATTTGTAACTACAGCGTTCTCATGTTTATTTGTAATTACAAAAACCTCATGTCCTGCTTTTGTTAACTCTTTCGACAAAATATCAAGGGAAATAGATACCCCACTAATAATAGGGGCATATGCATCAGTAAATAATCCTATTCTCATTATAATCACCTATTTTATATAAATATTTTATTTTTAAATGTAAAGAAATATAAACTAAAAAATCCAAGAGCTACTACAGAATGAATAGTCGCAAATATTACACTTGGTAAATCTTTAAAAGGAACTCCTATAATTTGTGTAGGCAAATTAGGAAATATATCACCAACAATACTTCTATCTTTTAAATAAAAGTAATCTGTATTCATTATATTATTTAAAGGAATAAAAACCAATAACATTACAAACATCACTCCTGTAATTCTAAATAAATCAGCTTTAACAGGTTTATATCCTTGATATACGACCAAGAAAAAAGGAGATAATCCCAAAAGGAAATGATCAATATAAAAGGTTTCTGTTAAATTAACAATATTATCTATTGGTCCATTTGGATAAATAACTCCAGCTATTCCTGTAGCACCCCAATAAAACAAGAAAGATTCAACTCTCTTATCTTTTGTAATAACGTAATACAATAGTACTACAACGCTTAATCGACAAACATAAAAAGGTAAATGCATCTCTAATATGAATCCATCACGAATAACTACAATAACATATCTTACCAATTGTGTCCAACTAAGCAAAACAGCAGCAATAATCAAAATTTTACTTTTATGTTTAATAATAAAATCACGATATGTAAATAATGAATATGTCGCTAAAGCCCAAAGTAAAACTATTACCATATAGATTATATATGGATTTATAAAATCAAAATAAAGCATGTAATCACCTCTAGGTAAGTTGCTTAAATATTATATCATAATAATTTAATTATTAACATTTATAATTATTTGATATAATACCTATAGGCGGTGAAAATATGAGCAAAGTAGTTGTACTAAGATGTGGTGAATATGATTTAAAAAAAGTTTATGAAAAAATAAAATGGGGAATTGACGAATTAGGTGGAATTGAAAGTATAATTCCTAAAAATAAGAAAATCCTAATCAACCCTAATATGTTGATTTCTACTGATAGTAAAAATGCAGTTACTACTCATCCAGTTGTTTTTGAAGCGGTTGTAAAACTACTTGTAGAAAACAACTATCAAATGACTTATGGTGACTCTCCAGGATTTGGTAATCCTGAAAAAGTAGCCAAAAAAACCGGAATAAAAGATGTTGGAGACAGATATAATCTTAAACTAGCTGATTTTGTCAACGGTAAGACTATTAGTTACCCTGAAGGAATGCTATGCAAGCAATTTGAAATCGCAAATGCTGTTCTTGAAACAGACACTATAATTAATATTGCAAAAATGAAATCCCATGCATTACAAAGAATCACAGGAGCAATAAAAAATCCTTTCGGCTGTGTTGTAGGCTTTAATAAAGGATTGATGCATAGTAGATTCTCTAATGCTTATAACTTCGCAGAAATGCTAATTGATTTAGATAACTATCTTAAAGTTGATTTACATATCCTTGATGGAATTATCGCAATGGAAGGTAATGGTCCAAGAAACGGGGATCCAACACCAATGAATGTCATAATGATTTCAAAAGACCCAGTTGCAATAGATACTATATTTTGTCGCATGATTGATCTAAATCCATTCATTATACCTACTATAACTTATGGACAAAAATACGGATTAGGTAGTCATGACAATATCGAGATAATTGGAGAACCTGTAGAATCATTTATTAATAAAGAATTTAACATTGATAGAGACACTATTAAAAAAACTGAAAATTCAAGTTTAAGTTTCTTAAGAAAATACGTGTTAAGAAGACCCTATATTCAAGAAGATATCTGTAAAAAATGTGGTATTTGTATTGAAGTATGTCCAATAGATGATAAAGCCCTTAGTTGGAAAAATGGTGATAAATCACAAGCACCTATATATGATTATGATAAATGTATTAGATGCTATTGCTGTCAAGAAATGTGTCCATATCATGTAATTAAACCTAAAACACCAGTTATTGGGAAAATATTATATGGTGTCCGATTACTTAAGTAAAAAAAATCACTTCTGAGAAGTGATTTTTTTATATCTTTACTCAGAAAACCAGCTAATACCATATCCTTTTTTACCAACATGGATACTAAATACAGGTCCAAGACCTTCGCGATAAGTAAGTTTGCTTCCTGGGAAGTTCTCAAGCAACGATTCTTTTACAAGTGTTGCTGATTGTGGTGAGTTTTGACTCATAACATAAAATGTAGTCTTTTTTCTACCCTCAAGTGATTTCTTAACGCTATCAACATAGTACTTATGAATTTTTTTATATGTTCTTTCACTTTTTATTAATTGTAATTTTCCATCAACTAGTACAACTATTGGTTTAAGTCTTAGAACAGTTCCTATTGCCGCTTTTGTTACACTTAATCTTCCGCCTTTTACAAGAGAAAACAAGTTTTCAACAGAGAACATTTGTCCTGAAGTTCCAATAATTCTTGTGATTCTTCCAATTATTTCTTCTGCTGTTTTTTCATTATTTATCATATCTATAAGCTCTAATCCAATCATCGCTGTTGCATAGGCAGCTAACATAGTATCAAAAATATGAACTTTCTCTGGTTCATCTAACATGTTTTTAGCTAAAGTAGCACTTTGGAATGTTCCTGAAATGTTTTTAGATAATAGAACACAAAATATTTTTTCATATCCTTTTTCAATTAATTTCTTGTATTCCTCTAAAAAGTCACCTGGAGCTGGTTGGCTTGTAGTCCAACTTGTACCTTTATCCTGCATGTCCCATATGAATTGATTATCAACATCTAGTTCACGATAAGATTTAACTCCATCTACTACATTTAATGAAATAACTGAAACGTCGTTATCATCAAGTACTTCCTTCGACAAATAAACTGTACTATCAAATATAATTGCATATTTTTTCATAATTTTCACCTCTTCTATTTTATTCGAAACACCAAGAAACACCATATCCTATTTTACCTAAATGTAGACTGAAAACTGGTCCAATGTACTCGGAAAATGTAATATGACAATTCTTAAATGTTTTTCTTATTTCTGTTTCTAATGCTTTTGCTTGTTCTAATGCATTTTGACTCAAAACTCGAAAATAAATAGTTTTACCATTACCAGTAGTTTCCCTAATTTGATCCAAAATAGTAGAAATTACTTTTTTATGAGTTCTTTCAGATTTAAATAAATCTAACTTTCCTTTAGCCATTTGAATTAATGGTTTTAGTCTTAATACAGTCCCAATCAATGCTTTCGTTTTTGATAAACGTCCTGATCTTGAAAGATGTTCTAAAGACCCCAAAGTAAAAATTAAATTTGCTGAATCATTTAGTTTAGTAATTCTTTTAATTATTTCCGCTTCATTACTATTATTCTCAATCATTTTTATAAGTTCTAAGATTAACATCTCATTACCAAACGCAGCCATTATAGACTTAAATACATGAACTCTATTTGGTTCGTCTAACATATTTCTGGCTAATATTGCACTTTGATATGTTCCACTTATTGGTTCGGACAATGTAATAACAAATATTTTCTCGGTTTCTTCTTTTATTAAACCTTGATAGATTTCTAAGAATTCACCTGGTGATGGTTGGCTTGTAGTTAAAATATGTCCATCATCCAATTTATCAAAAATAAAGTTATTTTCAAGTTCTAGTTCTTTATGTGATTCATCTTTATCAATAATGTTTAAACTTGCTCTTTTTATTCCAAATGTCTTAAATTGCTCTTCTGTGAAATACACACAACTGTCTACCACTATTCTAAATTTCATGTTACTTCTCTCCTATTAACCTAATATTTCCCATATACAAATAAAATGAAGCACGCTTCCTCCTAAGACAAATAAATGCCAAACAAAATGTTGATACTTAAATTTTGATATATAAAATGCAACACCAACAGTATAACTTAATCCTCCAAGAAATAAGAATAAAAGGAAATCATCTGCAACAGCAATTACATCCTTATAAACAAATATAACGCTCCATCCCATTAATAGGTATAATACAAGATGAAATTTGTGATATTTTCTTATCCATATAGACTTAAACACAATTCCTATAATCGTAATCAACCATAACACAACAAGTAAAATATACCCCTTCAAATTATCAACTACTAATACTAAAAACGGAGTATACGTCCCAGTAATCAATAAAAAGATACTTGAGTGATCAAAACGTTGAAATACAGTATATACTCTTTTCATCTTTTCAGGAAAAGAATGAAACAAAGTACTTGATAAATACAAAATTATCATCGAAGACGCAAAGGCAATACTTGAAAGAATCTCAGCTAGTCCCTCCGCTCTTACCAGCAATAGTACCAATACTGTAATAGCAAATATAACCCCTACTCCATGTGAAATAGCATTTGCGATTAACTCTCCTAATGATGTTTTTCTCATGATGTCACGCCCTTTCGAAAATTACTCTATCACACATAATAATTTATCAAACATTACTCTATCTGTCAAGGTAATTTAAAGAAAAAAATAACTTGCACATGGCAAGTTATTCTATTTGAAAAAATGTGATAGACTTTTTAGATGTTTCTTCTTAAACTTATATTTATCATCTTTTAACATATTTGTTACATACTCATTAATTTTTCTTAGTTTACTACTCTCAGATAATTGTGGATAATCCTTAATCATCTCAACATATGTTAAATACCAAAGCTGATAATCTTCAAATTTACCAAATGATTTAATTGATTTGTTTTTTATACTCCATGGCTTTAATCCAGCAAAATGAATTCCATATAAAACATCAATTTTTGGATAACCATTAAAAGATGAATATCTTAAATCTATATTTGTCCATTCACCACTTAGTTTATTTGTTATGTATTGCATTTCTGGCCAGTTATATGATGAGATTTCCTCTTGTATTTCAGAAACAAGTAAATCATCCATTATAGAATTGTATAAATCAATAGACGGTTTAAATAGGTAAAGAGAGGCATTAACACCCATATTATTTTTGTCATTTTTTATTCTATCCGTAATTTCTTTTGGAATCAATGTTCCATGTGGAACATTATAATAAATCTTATGCCAGTTCCAGGTTCCATCAATATCTACACTATCAGGAATAATATATTTACCTTTTTCATACTCCATACAATACTCTTTTTTCTCATTAATGATTCCTGCTGGAGCGTTTAATTCGAATAAGGAATCATAACATCTTAAAGGTAACAAATCGCAGTCTGCGATAATTATTTTATCATATGATTTATTTAAATCTCCATCTCTACCAAGTCTAAAAGCGTTAAATCTTGAAAATAGAAATGGTCTATCTTGTCTTTCGTGTCTCCTATCATGTGGAACAAATACTTCATCAATAACAAGCACATCATCATAAAACACCTTAAGCGCCTCAATAGCTTGAGGTGAAATATTAT
>JAOZSP010000017.1:7272-16823 GCA_029939615.1 Candidatus Izemoplasma sp.
TGAGGGGAGGCCCCTCGGAACCATAAGCTTGTCGAAATATTATCAGATACTATGCATATTAAATCATATTTTGTCTTTTGAAGTTTTAGGGCGTACGCAAAGACAAGAGCCCCTGGTAAATATGAATCATTTCTAATAATAAAAGTAACATAAGCATTCTTACTCATAACATCAATCCTTTTTGTAAGACATTTACCCCTTATATGATATTATACAGCAAATATAAGAAATCAGGGTAATAATATGGGCAAAAAACAGGATAAGTCTTAATAATACGACAAAACATATTAAAAGATGAGTGAAATTCACTCATCTTATTTGTTTGCTTCAATAAATAGTTTAACTACTTCTGGATCAAATTGAGTGCCTGAATGCTTAATTAATTCTTTAATAGCTTCTTCTTTTGATATTGCTTTTCTATAAACACGATCGCTAGTCATAGCGTCATATGCATCTCCTACACTTAATATTCTATCTAGCAATGGAATTTCATATCCTTTTAATCCTTTTGGATAACCAGTTCCATCAAATCTCTCATGATGATACAAAATATAGTTAGCTACTTTTTTAAGACTAGGGGTTGCATTAGCAATTCTAAATCCAATTTCAGGATGTTTTTTCATTTCCTCCCATTGCACTCCACTTAAAGGTTTAGGTAATTTCAATATCTCATCGGCTACACCGATTTTACCAACATCATGAAGCATACATAATAATTCTAAATCATTGAGTTCATCAGAACTCAATTTATATTTTTTTGCTACATTAGAACATGTTTTATAAATCCGATTAGTATGTTCTTCAGTTTCATGAGATTTCTCGTATAAAGCCGTTTTCATTGACGAAATTATTGAACTATGCATACTATCTTTTACTAACATTTTTCTTTTATACATATTTGTTTCAGCTTCTTTTAAAGAATCATATATATTCTCATTCTCACTATGCTTAATCCCATATCCAATTGAAATACTGGGCATTATTCCATGAATACTTTGTGCTTCTTCTAAATCATTAAAAGACCTATTGATTCTTTTCGTAATCATTAGAACTTCATCTTCACTAGTTTTTGGAAGTAAAATAACAAACTCATCTCCACCCCATCTACCAACAATATCCTCATCTCTACAAGCCAATTTGAGCATTCGTGAAACAACTCTCAATAAGTCATCTCCAGCATCATGTCCAAAAACATCATTTGTTATTTTCAACCCGTTAACATCACCCATAATTATAGAAAACGGAAGTTGTCTTCTTGTATCTAATCTATTAATTGTCTCTTCTAAATATGTTCTGTTATACAGTCCAGTAAGAACGTCATGATAACTTAAGTAAAGAATTTCTCTTTCTCTTTTTTTTGTGTCAGATAAATCACTTATCGTCATAACCTTACCTAAATATTTCTCGTCTTCTTTATAAAAACTATTTATAGAAAGTGCAATATTCCATAACATTCCATCACTTCTATATAGTAAAGCGGTATTATTGAAATACTTAGTTTGATTCATAAAATCAATTTCTTGTCTATTTGAATCTAATATCTTTAAATAATTACTTATTGGCTTGTCATATGTTTGAGATGCTAATAATCCAGTCATATCTAAAGCAGCATTATTAATAAGTTGTATTTTATTATTACTATCAAGAACGATAACACCCTCATTGATAGTTTCTATTACGTGTTTAAGATATTGAGATTCCTCAATAAAGGCATTTTCTACGTGCCCAACATCATCAATTTGAATATTGAATGAAATGAAGTAACTCTCTTTTTCAAAATAGAAGTGACTAAGTTTTTCGGTGACTACGATAGTTCCTCCATCTGGACTGTACATCTCAAGAACTAATTCTCCACTTTGTTTCATATCTAAAAAATTTTCCAAATCTAACAAACTTCTAGTTGTTAGGTATTCCTCTTTCCTGGTAATTTCCTTATGATTTCTTGTAATTTGCAAGTATTCATTTAATAACTTATTCCTGAAAATCACTTCCTTATCTTTTACGATAAGTACTCGTATATTTAATGAATCTAAAAAAGCACCAACTTGCCTTATCAATGGATTAACTTGTTCATTTGTAAAAAACCCATTTTGCCTCACTACAACATAATAATTGATATTTTCATATGATACTGATATGCATTTGCATTTCAAGTCTACTTTCAGAGAAATAAATGTTTTATCAATTACTCGGAATCCTTCCAGTTTTTCTCTAATCAACTCAATTTCTACAGAATCAAATTCATTATTATAAACAGCATTAAAATTTGAGTCAAAAGCCAAAATATCGGTTTCATGTAAAAACTTAAAATTATCAAAAAAAGTTGCTATTCTACCCATTTTGCACTCCCTTATTTGAAATTGCATTTCCAAAACCACAGACAATTTTTTTTGAATCGGAATCCATGGCAGAAAACAACTCGATTTTAACAATTTCGTTACCACAAGTTATATTAAATGAAACATCAGTCCCACTATATGCTAAATTAATTTTTTCCATAATTTCGACACTTACATCATTTTCAAAGAGAATACTGTTCAATTTTTCGAATACTTTGTTAACGCCAACTTCAGTTGCTAAACGACCTCGTATATTTGTTATTTCAAGTGCACTGTTAATTTCAAAAATAAAATCATTTTTAAGATTCAATATTCTTTCAATATTATCAATTTTTACTTTTAATGCAACTTCAACAAGTTTTAGTTCGGTAATATCTGTAGATATTCCAATAATTCCAATATGTTTCCCGTCTTTGTTTGTTACCGGAATCTTAGTTACTTCAGTCCAAGTCAAAAAATCCTCAGTTTTCGACTCAAAAATAAATTCTAGACGTTGCTTACTTTTTATTGCAATTTGATCGCTTTTTAAAAAGCCTTGTGCAACGTCTTTTTCAAATAATTGAAAATCATCTTTTAAATACGCATTTTCAAAAGAAACTCCTGTATGATCACTAAACGCTGCATTTATAAATACATACCTACCTAAACGATCCTTAATCCAAATATCTGCAGAGAGAAAACTCAATAAATTTCTAAGTCCTACATCAGAATCCTTGTATATTTCTGAAATATCATCAACATCAAGATTATCTAAAGCCTTATTCAATTCTTCTCTTTTAGTAGTGTCATAATCATATCCAGCAAATTGCTTTATTACACTTTCGCCAAATAGAAGAAAATAACCATTTAAGTTATACATATTAAATGAGAAATATCTAAAAGCACCATTCTCATGATACATTTGAATGGTAAATTCTTTTGATAGTTCAATAGTATACGCATTATCAAAGAATATTGGCTTATCCTCTGGAACAACAATATCCGTAATTGCTTTTCCTAACAATTCTTTTTCTGTAAAACCTTGTAGTTTGACAAAGTTCTCATTTATACGAAGCATACGCATATTTTTATCGAGCAATATTACTACACCTTTAAAATTCTTATCCTTGAATAAATATTCAGCATCAAACATGTAATCACCTCACAAAACAGTTATTTTATAATTTATTATGAATTTTTACTAAAATAGTTTCCTTTGTTATATTTGTTAAATTAAGAATACTAGTTACTTCTTTGATGTAATATTCTCTTACTTCATTATCAGATATGCCTGTAATATTGATTTTAACATTCATAATTGCACCTTCTATCCCAGCTGCAAGCATTAATACACCAACACCTAAATCTGATAAAGTGTTCTTATTACCATATTGTATAATAAATTCAATGTTATTTAAAGCCTTTAGGGATATTTCGGCAACACGATGTGGAATTTTAATCGCTTCCAAAGTTCCTTCTTCAATCTTAATGCTTCTAAAAGCTTTTTCTTGATCTGTTACTTTTGGCAATTTAAAAGCACTCATAATTAAATTAAAAGCGTCAGTATCCTTATCTATTAAATCAATTAATTCATTTTTAATACCCTCTAATGAATTAATTATAGTTTTAAATTTCTCTTGAACTTCATCTTCAAGCGCTCTAAACTTCTTCTTACCTACAGATAAATGTCCAACCATTCTAATTAATGCAATACCATTACTACAAGAAAGTGCGCTAACACTTCCTCCACCTGGAGCTGCGCTTTTTGAATCAACAGTATTTATAAATTCTTCTACTTTTAAATCTATTAGTTTCATAATATTCTCCTATATAATTTGACGATCTTTAACAACTAGTTTTCCAAATTTGAAAACATCTTGAGTATGATTTACACCAAAGTGATACATTATATAATCTAAGTTAGGTGCATCTAATATTACGATATCTGCGTCTTTACCTTTTGAGATACTACCTATTTTTTCTTTTTTTCCTAATCCATAAGCTGCATTTATTGTTGCGGCTATTAATACTTCTTTTGGTTTCATTCTTAACTTATTACAAGCTATTTGCATTGTAAACTGGAAATTCTCACTAGGACTACTACCCGGATTATAATCACTTGAAACACTAACGATACATCCGTTATCAATCATTTCTCTTGCGTTTGCGTAGTCTTTGTTTAAATAGAATGATGTAGTAGGAAGTAAATTAGCTACTGTTTTGCTTTTAGCTAATTTATTAATATCTTCGTCACTAATAGCTATTAAATGATCTGCACTTGATGCATTTAGTTCTACTGCTAATCCTGCTCCGCCTAATGGTGTAAGTTCATCTGCATGAACTCTTAAGAAAAACCCTATTTTTTTAGCTTCTTCTAATATTTGACGTGATTCTTCAATATTGAAAACCGCTTCTTCACAAAATACATCAACTGACTCAGCTAAATCATTATTTCTAATTAAAGCCATATCCTTTAATACAGATTTTATGTAGCCATCTTTATCATCTTTGAACTCTTTTGGTAAAGCATGAGCTCCTAAATAAGTAGAACTAATATCAATTGGATGAATCTCATTCAATTTTTTTGCCACTTCTAGTTGTTTTACTTCTGTTTCATAGTTAAGACCATATCCACTTTTTGCTTCAATCGTTGTAACTCCAAGCAGTAACATCTCATCAAGAGATTTTTTTGCTTTATTAAAAAGATCATCAAAAGAGGCTTTTCTAGTTTGTTGAACTGTTGATAAAATTCCGCCACCTTTTTTTAGGATATCCATATATGGAACACCTTTTATTTTCTTTCTAAATTCACTTTCTCGTGATCCTCCATGTACTAAATGAGTATGAGAATCTATTAACCCAGGAATAACTATTTTATTATTTGCATCATGCAAATAAGTGTTTTCCTGCATATATTTAGAATGATTCCCTTTTCCATAATCAATAATTTTACCGTTTCTTATAGCGATAAATGCGTCTTTTATTACATCTAGTTGGGACATTTCCTTCCCACGATGTGGTAAGGAACGACGTGGTGTAATAAGTTCTTTAATATTATAAATAATTGTATCTGCGCGCATTAAAGCACCTCCTAATTAATGTTTGCTTCTATAATTTTATATTTATCAAAGTCTCTAAATCCTATATATTCTATACTATATTTTGTTATTTCTTCTAATGACATATTTTCATTAAATTCTTTTCCTTCAACTTGGAAGTAATATTTTATAGTTTTTAGTAGAGCTTCTTTAGGGATTAACCCTACTAATTCACAAGATGGAACATTAATATGATATCTACTAGCTTCCATTTTTACTGTTTCAAGTACACGGTATAAAGGGTTCTTTTTGTAGTTAAGAATATTCATTGTAACTTGAGTATGTCCTCTTGATTCTAATAAGACAGGTCCAGCTTGAATATGTCTAAATCCACCACTAGAAAATCTTATCGCTCTTGCGATAGCTCCTGTTCGTTTGGTGTTATCTGTATCTAAATCAATATTATAAGCTACTAAAGGTATTCTTGCCCCTACACCAATTACACCGAATGTAGGATGAATCTCAGGTTTACCGTAATCAGGACTCCACTTTTCTTCTTTTATTTTTTCTTTCATACCTTCAAATTCACCTTTACGAATATTAGGTAACTTAACACGTGTTTTTTTATTTGCGGCTTCTGCGTACATAAAAATTGGAATATCAAATTGATCATTAATCAATTTAGCAACTTTATTAGCATAAACAATACATTCATCCATATTAACACCTTGAATTGGAATAAATGGTATTACGTCTATTGCGCCCATTCTTGCATGCTCACCTGTTTGATAGTTCATATCAATAAGATGTAGTACCTTATCTGTAAAAGGTATCAAAGCGTCTATTATTGCTTCTGGGTCTCCTAGTAAAGTAACTACAGTTCTATTATAGTCCTTATCAGGCTCATAGCTAACTAAGTTAAATCCTTTTTTATTTTTTAACACTGATACAATCTCTTCTACTTTGTTTAAATCTCTTCCCTCACTAAAGTTTGGAACACATTGAACAATTCTTAACATTTTAATATCCACCCTTTTTATATTTATCTTTTACAAGACTAATTATATACTCTTCATCTGTTAAATACGGAATTGTAATATGAGAATTGTTATTTAATTTATTATATTCTTTAGATGTTGAAATTGCATTTTCATTTCGAGCCCAAGCTCTTCTTGAAACACCACCCATTACATCAAATAACATTGATGTTTTTAATATCTCATCAACTCTTTTACTACCATCAAGTACCATTCCATAACCACCATTAATTACTTTACCAATACCTACTCCTCCACCGTTATGAAGTGTAACTAAACTCATTCCCCGTGATGCATTTCCTAAAGCTATATGAGTTGCCATTTCACTCATAACGTTACTACCATCTTTTATATTTGAAGTTTCTCTAAATGGACTATCTGTTCCTCCAGCATCATGGTGATCTCTACCTAACATAATCGGTCCTACTTCTTTACTTCGAACCATATCATTAAATTTTAAAGCTATCTTCAATCTTCCATACGCATCTTGATATAAAATACGTGCTTTTGTTCCAACTACTAAATTATGTTTCTTAGCATCTCTTATCCAGTTGTAGTTATCTAAATCTTGGAACCTGCGATCTTTATCAATTGATTCCATAGCTGCTTGATCTGTTTTTTCTAAGTCCTCATCTTTTCTAGATAAGCAAATCCATCTAAATGGTCCATATCCAAAATCAAATAAGATTGGACCCATAATATCTTCTACATAGCTAGGCCATATAAATCCATCTAAATCGTTTTTACCGTTTTTACATATTTCAATAATTCCTGTATCATATATTGCTTTCATAAAACTATTACCATAATCAAAGAAATAAGTTCCTTTATTAGCAATTGCTTTTACAGCTTCATAATGTCTTTTTAATCCTTGATTAACAAGCTCATTAAATAATTCTTTATTACTTGATAATAATTCTGTTCTTCTTTTAAAAGATATTCCTACAGGGCAATACCCACCTTCATATACAGCATGACAACTAGTTTGATCACTGAGTAAATCAATATGAATATCTTCTTCAACTGCGTATTCCAATAAATCAACAATATTTCCATAGTAAGCAATAGCTAACGGTTCTTTACTTTCCATTACTTCTTTAGCCTTATTAAATGCCTCAAAAGGTGTTAAAGCAACATATGAAACCCACCCTTGATTATATCTTGTGTCAATTCGTGATTTATCAACTTCTGCGATTATTCCTACTGCCCCACTTATTTCAACAGCTTTTCCTTGAGCTCCACTCATTCCACCTAGACCAGAAGTAACAAATAATTTACCTGCTAAATCTTCTTTTTCAGGAATTCCTAATTTGCTTCTACCAGCATTTAATAATGTTGAGTATGTTCCATGAACGATTCCTTGAGGACCGATATACATCCATCCTCCAGCTGTCATTTGTCCGTAACTAGCAACTCCAAGTTGCGCAGCACGATTCCAGTTATCAATATCATTAAATTGCCCGATCATTAATCCATTTGTAATCATTACACGAGGAGAATCTTTGCTTGAAGCAAATAGTCCTAAAGGATGTCCTGACATAACAACTAATGTTTGTTCATCATTAATTTCTTCTAAATATTTTTTTATTAAATGATACTGCATCCAGTTTTGCATTACTCGTCCTGTTTCACCATAAGTAACTAGTTCGTAAGGATATAACGCAATTTCAAAATCAAGATTATTATCAATCATTACTTGAAATGCTTTACCTTCAACAATATTACCTTTATATTCATCAACTGGGTTACCTTTAATATTAGTTTCAGGTCTAAAACGATAACCATAGATTCTTCCTTTAGTTAAAAGTTCTTCTAAAAACTCTGGAGCCAAAACATTATGCCATTTTTCAGGAACATAACGTAAAGCATTTTTCAAAGCTAGAGCTGTTTCTTCTTCCGTTAAAACAAACTTTCTTTTAGGAGCTCTTCTTATTCCTTCAATAAATTCCTTTTTATTAGGTAACTCTTGAAAAATATCATTAAGATTAAACTCTAATACTTTTTTCATAGTTAATTCTCCTCTTCAAATATATAATTAAATAATTCACTATTAACAACTAAATCCTCTATTGTATGGATATGATGATACATAATCTCATCATCTGAAATAAACGGTACATACTCTCTTATTTTATTATAAGCTTTTAATGTTTTTTTACCAAGATTTAAGTTGCCATTCAAATCAATTGCCTGACAAGCAGTGAAGATTTCCATTGCTATAACTTTTTGCGCATTATGCAGTATTGATGTTGCTTTTCTAGCACCAATAGTACCCATTGAAACATGATCTTCTTGATTAGCACTACTAGGAATAGAATCAACACTTGCAGGATGAGCTAAAATCTTATTCTCACTTACTAATGAAGCCGCACTGTATTGTACAATCATAAATCCACTGTTTATTCCTGGGTTCTTAACTAAAAATGGAGGTAATCCATTCGATAATGCTGGATTAACCATTCTTTCTAATCTTCTTTCACTTATATTAGCTATTTCACTAATCGCAATCCCTAAATAATCAAAAGGAAGAGCTAGAGGTTGTCCATGGAAATTTCCTGCACTTATTGCAATTCCATCATCAGCAAATATTATAGGATTATCAGTTACAGCGTTCATTTCAATTTCAATTTTCTCTTTAATAAAATCAAGAGCATCGATTGTTGCTCCATGTACTTGTGGAGCACATCTTATTGAATATGCATCTTGGACTCTTTCTTCACCTTGAGAAGTAATGTTTTTACTTCCTTCTAAAATATCTCTAATTTCTTTAGCAGCCTTAATTTGTCCCTTGTGCCCTCTAACCTGATGAACACGATCATCAAAAGCATCAATTATTCCTCTTAAAGCTTCCATTGTTAAAGATAAACTTATATTTGATAAACTTTGTAGTTGTATAGCATCATACAATGCAAAAGCTCCAATACTAGTCATTGCTTGCGTACCATTAATTAAACTTAATCCTTCTTTTGCTTCTAATGCTTCTATTGGTGTAATTTTTGCGTTAATAAAAGCCTCTGAAGTAGACATTCTTTTACCACCATAAAAACATTCACCTAATCCAATAATTGGTAAACTCATATGCGACAAAGGTGCTAAATCACCACTTGCTCCTAAACTTCCCTTTTCAAAAACAACAGGACATACATTTTTATTAAGCA
>JAOZSP010000139.1:0-3631 GCA_029939615.1 Candidatus Izemoplasma sp.
AGGAATTGGAGTTGTTATTCTATTCTGGGGTGCAATATTTGCTTCATTTGGATCTCTTTAAAAAGTAAATGGTTAAAGAAAAAGAGACGTTTGTCTCTTTTTTGTATGAAATTTTTTGAATAAATCAATAGTATCAAAAGAGCCTCTGCTGGGGAAGCAGAGGCTCTTTCTAAGAGGGATAAAATTTATATTAGTTTTGTTCTTATGTTTTAATTGTTATTAATAATCTGTACTGTCAATATCATCTGTATTAATTGAGTATGTGAATGTGATACTAATTTCTGCATTTGAGATTAAGTTATATTCTTCTTGATTAGCTGGTTCATCCATTGTTACTCGGAATACGAAATATTCTGGATAACCGTCTAAGTACATTTCTGATACATTATCTTTGTTTGCTGTAACTATGATTAAATTATAAATATTACTGAATAATTCTTTATCTAATACTTCATCATCTATTGTTATTACTACGTTATAGTCGATTTCAACTTCTCCAATTGTTCCTACACCTAACATTTGAGTTGTTTCTTCGTCTTCTTCCCAACTAATTGTATATGATAAATCAATTTTCTCTACTGCACCTTTTTCTGAATTTATTGCTTGTCCAGCTGGTACTAATAATCCACCTGTACTATCATTACCGTATAATACGAATTCTGTTTCAACGATATCTCCTGAACCTACTTCTAATGTTCCAACTGCTTCTGTGCTAGTTCCTTCAACGTAATTTGCCCAGTAAGCAAATGTTCCTGTAGTTAATACGATTGATAACATTAATAATATTGCGATTACTGTTTTACTTGATTTCTTATTTGATTTTGCTTTTCTTGTATTTTCCATTTTTATTTTCTCCTTTGATTTTCACTTTTCTTTTTTTATACGTCCAATTGCTTTGTATGATTAGATATTATCATTGATATTTGAATGTGTCTATCTATCTTGGGGGTTGTTAAGATTTAATTAATATTTACTTAAATAACCCTACAATACAACTCCAAAGAAGTCATTTACTGATTTCTTTATCTAGTTTTATATGGTAAAATTGAATCGAGGAGATGATGTTATGAAGAAAATATATTTTTTAATTATTTTATGTTTATTAGTTTTTAGTTTAGTTGCATGTGAACAAGATGAAAATAAGCAAATTAATAATGAAGAATACATATATGAAAGTCCATATGCAAAGAGTTATGATTTTCCTGCTCAAGTAATGAACGAAGTATACTACAATTATCATGACGTTTTTGCAGGTGTTTATTTGATTGAGGGTGCTTATCATATAAATATCACTGAGGATGCACCAGAAATCTTAATTGCTGAGTTACATCAAAATAGTTTAGTGACACACCATATAGTAGATCATTCTTTTGCTGAACTGTGGACTGTGAAGGAAATTGTGACTTCTTATATAATAGATAAAGAAGGATTTAACAGTATAGGAATATCTGAAATGGATAATACAGTAAATCTTACTCTGCGCACAGACACAGAGATACCAGAGTTTATGAATCATTATATTGAAATAGGTATATTAACTATTGATTTTAGCGATTTAATTGCTACATTCTAATAAAATACCAAGTTATTTCCTTTTTCGGGGATTTAACACCGTTATTGCAATTCAGTAGTCAGTTATTGGCTTCTTTGTTTATGATAAAATAGGAGTTGATATTTATGGGTAAACTAATATCCCTTGATGATTTAAGAATTGAGGCTGTTGAAGATAATATTCTTATTGAAATTAAACAGATTAGAAAAGAAATTGGAATGTCACACTACGATATGCAATGTATACTTATAATTGAGAATCAGAAATTTAAAGGAAGTACACAATACTTTTCTTTTGGTTCTACTGAGTATTTTAAGTTTTTAAATGATTTATCAAGTATGTATTTTGATTTAAAGGGAACAACAGAAATTAAATCTTATGATTATCCAGGAAATATAGTTATTTCAGTAATAGATAGAGGGTACTTTCTTATTGAAGGAGCAATTACTCAATACTATTCTATAAATAATATTAATACAGAAAACTCATATAAATTCAAGTTTCCGATAAACCAAACTTATTTTGAGCGAATTGCAAAAAAATATAAAGGTATTAACAATGATAATTGGCAAGAATATTATGACATTAGTGAGAATAACTAAACGAGTGATATAATTAGAATAGCTATAAGAGGAGGCAATTATGAAAAATATCTATATATATAACGCAGGTCCTTTATTTACAGAAGCAGATCAAGCACAAAGATTAAAAGAACAAGCAAGTTTCGATTCAATAAAAGGTATTGAAGTATTTAATCCCTTAACATCTCCATTTAATGAAGGAGCAAATTCGGCAGCAATGATCTATGAAGTAGATAACGCACCAATACAAAAGGCAAATGTTTTCTTTTTTGATTTAGCTAATAATGATACAGGTACTTTAGTAGAACTTGGTATGGTTATTCAAAAGTTAGAAGATGGTGCAAAGATAGATATCTATCCTGTAATTTCTGACTTTAGAGTAAGTGGTAGAAGTGAATATAATTGCGAATATTTTCCAGTAGGATACAATAGTTTTTTAATAGGAGCTTTGGAATCACATAAAATAAAGATATATAAATCATTTGATGAAGCTTTTGAAGTTTTCATTTTAGATAACAATTTATCAAAGTAAACTCTATTTACAAAATTCTTTTTATGTAGCAGCAAAAATCTCGGGAGTTGATAAAATGTCAGAATGTCTTATATGTAGTAGAATTGAAATGGCAAAAAGTGAATCCAACCCATATTTGGTAAAAGAGTTAGAAATTGGGTATGTTGCTATAGGTGATCATCAAAGATTTAAAGGATATACACTTTTTATATGGTAAAATACTTTTGGAAGAGGAGTTGATGTAAATGAATTTGTCACCTATAATATTGTTGTCATTATTATGTTCTGTTTATATTTTTATTTTAGGGCTAATTATTCTGAAATTGAGAAATAATTTACTATCTATGAAATTGATTAGAGGTAATATATTACTATCAATATCCTGTTCAACAGTAATAGTAATATGTTTTAATTTAATTGGTTGGTTTTCATCTCCGATAGTAGGGATAGCAGTTTTAATCACTACTTCATTCATCTATGCTAATATTTTCTATCCAATAATATATCCAAGTGAGGAGAAGGAAATGAGTAGAAAGAAAGAGATTTTAAGCCAAGTGTGCTTAAGTAGTGCATTCATTGTTTTGTTTGGAATACTCTACTTAGTATTTAGAAATGAAGCACAGTTCATAATACAATAAACTACCAATATTACATATGTAGCTAGAAAACACCTAAATCTACACTACATATTATACGAGGAGATAACCGTATGAAATTAGTAGTTTATGTTATGTATAACACTGAGTTGCTTGAGGAATTTTTACATGAGTTAAAAGAAAATAATATTATGGGTGCGACAATTTTGAATTCAACTGGTATGGCAAGAAAGTTAATTGAAAATGATGACATGGAGTTTATTGGATCGTTGAAGACTTTGTTTGAAAAGCCAAGAAAAGGATCTCATGTTATTTTAATTGCAGTACCTAAAGAAAAAGTTGATATTGTTTTTAAAATTATAAATAATGTTTGTGGAGATTTATTAGGCCA
>JAOZSP010000139.1:3641-4594 GCA_029939615.1 Candidatus Izemoplasma sp.
ATAAGATGTTTATGAATGGCTATTTTGATGAACTTAGATAGTTTTTCACTGAAATAAAAAGCTTGTCACGATGAAATGAAAATTTAGAAGTCATTTATTGGCTTTTTTTTCTTGACAAGTAGGATTAAATAATATATTATATTCCTATATTCGAATAAACAAATATAAGGAGGCTATACAATGGAAACTATACTTAAAGTATTGGGAGATTTAAATAGACTTCGAATTATTAATTTGCTATTGAATATGAAACTATGTGTTTGTGAAATTGAAGAGACATTACAATTGCAACAAACTAGTGTTTCTAGACATTTAGCAAAGTTAAAATCAATAAATATTTTAAGTAGTGAGAGAAAAGCTCAATGGATATACTACTGTGTTTCTCAAGTTTTTATTGAAGAAAATGAATTTCTAATTAATTATTTAAAAGATATGTTTAATAAAAAAGAAATATTTCAACAAGACCTATTTAATTATAAGGATATAAAAGAAAGGTGTACAGCAAAGAAATGTTGTACAAAAGGGCTATAAAAATGAAAAAAGATAATAAGGAAATATTAGTAGAAGACTCAAGTATGAGTAAATCATCATGTGGTTGTGGCAGTAATTCTGAAAAGAAGAGTGAATCATCTTCATGTTGCAGCACTGATGACTCAAAAAACAAGAAAAACCAAATTGATGGTGAATGTTGTAACGATACATCAAATTGTTGTAGTTAATCAAAAACAGATAACAAGTAATTAATAGAATTCCAAACAGTTTATAAAATATGAAGTCATTTACTGACTTCTTTTTTTATGTTAAAATGGAAAAAGGAGATGATGATATGAAAAGGATTCGAATAGGGTTAGTGATTGGTTTGATAATGAATAGTATTGCGATTTTGGGACTACTATTCTTTGTTCCTTATTATGTAAATGATGATGGTTTATCAATTTCATTATTTGATGCCT
>JAOZSP010000018.1:0-13013 GCA_029939615.1 Candidatus Izemoplasma sp.
TTGACAGTCCCAGAAGTCATTGCTTCTGTAACTCTTGAATATATTGGTGTATAAGCATCTTCAAAATAAGGTGATTGTCTTATAAAAATAAGTGAAGATACATTTGCAAATGTTGAAACATAAGGTAAAGCTTTAAATTCATCACTTTCTAAAACAGTTAAGTTAGCAGGAATTTGACCTGCACCTGCCCATCTAATACTATTTTCAGTTACGTATTTAACAAATTCCATAACTGCTTCTTGTTTATCTTCATTAATTTTTGCTGGTCTTGGCATTACAAAGTTATGAGACCCTGCCCAAGTAGCTGCTGTATCTCCAAATAATGTTTCAATTGGAGCAGTTCCGAAATTAATTCCCGAATCAACAAGCCCATTAATCATCCAAATACCGTTAATATGAAATGCAGCTTTACCTTGTCTAAATAATGCTAAATCTTCATCTACAGTAACATTTTCAGGACTAACTTGGTGAGTAAATATTAAATCTTGAAATACTTCAAGAGCATTTAATCCACTAGTTGTATTAAATGCTGGATATTCACCTAATTCATCAAGACCTACTCCCCCGTTTTGGAAAAGTGCCGATGTAAATAAATGCCCAGATGGCCAAACAGTTGATAAAGGTAGACACCATTGCTCATTAGCTTCATCTGTTAAAATATCACAAGCTGCAATTAATTCTTCATATGTTGTAGGAACTTCAACTTCATAATCATCTAAAATATCTTGGTTATAGTATAGTCCAACAGGATGGACATCTAATGGAATAGCATATCTACTTCCATTTAATTCTCCAGCATTCCAAACAGCTGGAATATAATCTTCACCACTAATTCCTGAAGTTGACATTAGATCATCAAAAGAAACCAACATTCCAAGATCAGCGTATTTCGCTACATAATCTAAATGCATAATAGCTACATCTGGTCCTTGTCCTTGAGGGACTACAGTATTTAGTTTTTCATAAAAATCACCAGCTGGAACTGTTTGTGTGTTAACTCTAATCTCACCTTCATGAAGCGTGTTAAAATCATTAACCATTGCAAGCATTTCTTCTCCATCAGGCCCAGTAAAAATATTCCAATAAGTTATCGTAACTAAGTAATTATCATCTTCATCTTTCTCATCATTATCTCCACAACCAACTAGAGTTACCATAAGTGCTAAAAATAATGCAAATAAAAGTCCTTTTTTCATTTTATTCCTCCTCGAAGTATGGGCCTTCAGTCTCTATTTCAGACGGCATAAAATTCTTTGTTTGTGGCCATCCTAAAGCATCCCATATAATTTTATCTATCATTAACGGTCTTCTTGTTGCCCCGTTACCTAAATATGGATCGTCTTTATCAATCCCATGATATATTATCCAATAATCACCATTATCATCTATCACTATAGCGTTGTGCCCAACACCAATATATTGATTTCCATCCCCTACTACTAGAGAACCATCACTATGAATTATATCTCTTCCAGTTTTATCAATATAAGGTCCTAACAAGCTTGTACTACGTGCAATACGAACATTATATGTTGATTCTGCACCAGAACAACAATGTCCAGTACTTGTAAATAAATAATAATAACCATCTTTTTCAACAATGTATGATGCTTCAAAAGAATTTCCAGCAATGTGAACTTTTTCACCAACAGTTGATAATCCGTCTTCACTTAATTTAATTGCATAAATCCCTCTAAAACTACCCCAAAACATCCATTTTTCATTATCCTCTGTAATAAAAACAAATGGATCTATTGAGTTTCCAACTTCAACATCATTACTACTAAATAATTTCCCTTGATCTACAAATGGTCCACTAGGAGAACTACTTGTAGCTACTCCTATTGCGGGATTTGGGTCATCCCAAATTGATAATGAATAATACAAGTAATATGTATCATTAAAATATTGGATATCCGGAGCCCAAATGTATGCTAATCCGTTCCAATCTGGTTTTTCTGTAAATGCATCACCAACAAATTCCCAATCAACTAGATTTTTCGATCTAATAATTGCGACATTATGGACACCAGAATCGTAATCCCAAAAATCTTCTGTAGCATAAACATAAAAGTAACCATCATCCGCCTTTATTATTGAAGGATCAGCAATTACAGGTTTAAACACAGGGTTAGTATAAGGATTATTAAAGTCCACTTCTTCTTTGATTTCACATCCTGCTAATACTAATAGCATTAATATTACTAATATTTTTTTCATCAACTCACCTCAATTATATTTAGGAGCCTAATTAAAGGCTCCTAATTTTGTTTTATTCTAGTAAAAATACTCCGAAATCTGTGATAACAAGATTAGATATAGGATCTGTTCCAGTAATTTGTCCTAAGAATATTGCGAATTTTGCAGTGTCAATAGAATTACTAGAAGTAAAGACATATGTATATGTTCTTAAATCTCCATTAATATCCCAACCAACTGATTCACCTTTTAAATCTGCCCAACCATTAGCTGGATCTTCAATTCCTAGTTCAATTCTTCTATCTACATCACTACTTGCTTTAAATGTAACTAAATATTTATATCCGTTTGTTATTGATGCATCTTGTTGGTATAACTGAATATTCCACCAAGCTGATGCTAAATCTGTTAAAGCTATTTCTACAGTATTGCTTACTGCATCCATTGTTCCAGTAGCTCCACTATTAAAATCATAATTCCAAGTAGAGTTATCTTCAAAGTCAGAATTCAATAAGATATTTAATCCGTTAGCTTCAACCATATTGAAATTATCAATATAAATTGTACCTGTAGGATCAGTACCTGTAATTTGTCCAAAGAATAATGCTAGTTTTGCAGTATCAATTGTTCTATTTGCATGAAGAACGTAATAGAAAGTTTGATATTCAGTTGTAATATCCCACTCAATGCTTTCTCCTTTTAAGTCAGCATATCCGTCTCCAGTATCTTCCACACCTAATCCAACACGTCTTGGATTATCTGTTTTTAAATCTACTGAAATCAGATAATAATTTCCTTCAACAATACTAATTCCATCTTGTTGTAATTGGATTCTCCATCCAGCGTCAGATAAATCAGTTAGTACTGCTACTATTTCACCTGCTGTATAAGTCATAGTACCTGTTCCACCTGGGAAATCAAATACCCATCCAGTTGTATCTTCCATATCAGCATTTACTACAACACTAACAGCTCCATTTGCAACATATTCAGTAACCATGAAATCATCAATGTATACTTTTGTATTAGGGTCTGTTCCTGTAATGTTACCCATTAAGATAACATATTTTGCTGTATCTATTGAAACACTTGGATTAAATATATATTCATATGTTACCCAATCAGTTGTTAAATCCCAAGCTACTACTTCACCTTTTAAATCAGCGAATCCATCGGCTGGATTTTCAATTCCAAGTTCTATACGTTTTACAACATCTGCTTTTGCTTTAAATGATACTTTATACATTGTATCCATATCGATAGTTCTACCATCTTGGTATACTTGAATGTGCCAAAAAGCACTTCCTACGTTAGATATATCTACTTCTAATACACCAGCAACAACTTCAAATGTTCCTGCAGCTGTTTCATTGTAATCTAAACGCCAACCAAGTGTTCCTAAATCAAATCCTGAATTAAACATTTCCCAAGGATTTCCTCCAAGTACAACAGTTACAATTCTATCATGGTATAAAGTTGTTATTCCATCAGTTACGATATACTGAACAACATAAGTAGTTTGTTTTGCAACGTTAGTTTCAACAATACCAACTACTGTAATATTTGCTGTAATATCTCCAGCAGATCCGTCTACTGCTGTTACACCAGCAAGTGGATCAAATACTGTATCAACTATTACATCAGCGTTATCTACTCCTGATAATACTATATCAGATGTATCTAATACTAATATTTCAATATTAATATTATCTATATATACAACACCTGCAGGATCGGTTGTTCCGATTCCTCCTAGATATAATACAAATTTAGCTGTATCTATTGTTCTATCACTTGTGTATACATATTCAAATGTTTGATATGTATCAGTTAAATCAAATGCAACATCTCCACCAGGTAACATTACATATCCATCAGCTGTATCTTCAAGTCCGATTCCGATATTTTTACCTTCAGCACTTTTTGCATCAAATGATATTTTATATGTTACGTCAGTTTCAATGCTAATTAATTGTTCAACTTGAATAGTCCACCATTCAGGTCCGGGTGATGATATATCTACTTTTAATTCATCATTTTCAACTGTGAATAAAGCAGTACCACCAGGAGTTCCGAATCCCCATCCAAATTCACCATAACTGAAATCTCCGTTATATACATCATAATCTTCTGTAGCTTCTAAAACTACATTTATTGATCTTGATACAGTTGTTGTATTTCCAAATGAATCTATAATTACATAATCTACAGTGTATGATCCTACTGTATCAATATCAAATGTACCACTAGTTGTTATATTCGCTGTGATATCTCCATCTTCAAAGTCTGTAGCTGTTACACCGTCTAAGATGGTAAATCCAGCTCCTTGAACAACTTCAACATTAGCTACACCAGCAAGTACAGGATAACTATCTGCTAATTCATTTACTTCAAAGTTATCAACATAAACTGTTGTAGGTACATCTGTTTCAACCATATAACCTAAGAATATTGCATATTTAGCAGTATCTATAGATTTAGGTGCAATAAATGTATATTCGTAAGTAACCCATTCTGTAGTTAAATCCCACTCAACACTTTCACCTTTTAAATCAGCATATCCATCAGCTGGGTCTTCAATACCAAGCCCAATACGTTTAGATCCATCAGCTTTAGCTTCAAATGTAATAACATATGTTTTACCTTCAACAATAGTAATTCCATCTTGGAATAATTGAATGTGCCACCATGCATCTCCTAAATCTGTTAATTCAGCTTCTAAGACACCATCTACTACTGTCATATTCCCTTCTCCAACTGGGAAGTCTAATGACCAACCTGTTGTTCCAAAAGAGAAATCAGTATTAAATAATGCCGAAGGATCATCTTTTCCTAATACAACATTAACAATTCGGTCATGATATAAAGTTGTTGTTCCATCTGTAACCGAGTATTGTAAAACGAAAGTTGCATTTTTACCTAAATCTGTAACAGCAACATTATTCAAAATAATGCTTGATGTTAAGTCTGTTCCGTCTCCAGCTTCTGCAGTTACTCCAGCAAGCGGATCAAATTCTGTACTTAACACAACGTTTGCTTCATCAGCACCATTTATAATAATTTCAGTTGTATCTAAAGTAACTTCCTCCATCATAATGTTGTCGATATATACTGTTGTAAGTTCTTCATCTAGTCCAATTCTACCTAAATATAAAACAAATTTTCCAGTATCAATTGTTCTATCACTAGTATAATAAAACTCGTATGTTGCATACTCATCTGTTAATTCAAATGCAACATTACCACCCGGTAACATTTTGTATCCATCACCAGTATCTTCAAGTCCAATACCTATTCTTTTGTCATCAGTACTTTTAGCATCAAAAGACATTTTATAAGTTACACCATCTTCAATTGATAAAGATTGATGTAATTGAAGATTCCACCATTCTTGAGCAAGGTCTGTTATTGTAACAACTAGTTCTTCATTTGTTACAGCAAACGTTGCTTCTCCTCCTGGTTTATCAAATGTCCATCCTGCTTCACCTAAACTAAAATCGCCATTATAAACAGCGTTATCATCAGATGCTTCAAAAAATACAGTAATTATAATTGTAACTCTTGCAGTATTCCCAGAAGAATCCTCAACTATATATGTAAGAGCGTGCTCACCAAGAATCATCGAGTTAACAAACCCATCTAATTCAATTTCGTCTGTCAAATCACCATCTTCTACGTCAGTTGCAGTAATTCCTTCCATTTCATCAAAATCAGTTCCTTGAAGTATACTTACGCTTTCAGCTCCTAAAATAACCGGATCTAAATCTTCTTTATTACACCCAGTTAAAGATATTGCTGAAACCGCCATCAAGGCAATAATTAACAATCTTTTCATATTTTCCTCCTCATTGGTAAAATATTTGCTTTCTTTTTACCATAATTTTACCACAAGCAATTCTCCATGTCAATCATATGTTTGTAATCCCTTACAAGCATACTGATTATTCCATGAAAAAAAGACAAAAAAAGCACATTTATTCAATGTGCTTTGTCACAGAATCTCTAATAATTAATTTAGTTGGCGTAATAATCTTCAAAGGAATATCTCTACCTTTTAATCTATCAATTAACAACTCTAATGCTTTCTCTCCCATTAACTCAGTATATACCTTTATCGTAGTTAAGGCAGGAGATGTATATTCTGAACTTGAAATATCGTTATATCCAACCAAACTTAAATGTTTTGGAACCTTGATTCCTGATTCAAAAAGAGCCTTCAAAGCACCTATACACATTGAATCATTACCAATAAAAAACGCACTCGGTAATTCATCCTCATTAATAAGCCTTTTCATAATACTATACCCATCACGAAAAGTCTTTCCTCCTCTATAAACATACTTCTCATTATATATACCTAATTCAATCAATTTATTTTTTACTAAGTCATATCTATGCTCAGCTAAATCTACCATTTTAACTTCTCTAATAGACTTAACACCAATATACCCAATTTCTCTATGGTTATTAATAAATAGATAATTCAAGACCTCTTTAACTGCGTTTTCACCGTCAAACAAAATTGAATCATATTTCCCAGGTCGCGGATTACTATTTACAAAAATAATATTTTCAGTAATATCTGAAAAAGCATTTATTTCACTGTTTGTAAAATGCCCAATTGCGATAATGCCATCAACTTTTCGAATTTTATCATAATCATATTTTCCATCGACATCATTAATTATGATTAAATCAATTTTCTCAAGCTGAACTCTCTTCTCAACACCAAGTCTAATTGATAAGTAAAAAGGATCATCAATCTCCTCTATTTTTGTATACATATTCACAACAGCTATGCTGTATCTTCCCTTAGCATTTCGTTGTTGAACAGTCCGATATTGTAGATCTTCTGCAATTCTCAAAATTGTTTGTTTCTTCTCATCACTAACTCTAAGACTATCATCAAAATTCAAAACTCTAGATACAGTTCCTATTGAACAGTCTGCTAACTTCGCTATTTCTTTAATAGTTGCCATAACATCACCTTTTTCACTTGTTCTTTATATAATTTTACCATTTTTTTTCCAAAAAATAAACAGTTATAAGTAATAACTTTAAACCAAGCAATTTCTTGCCTGTTTTAAAGTTAAATACAATTACAAAATCAGACTTTTCGCTCTCTCTTTAACGTACTTAATCCTAGTTACAAGTGGTGGGTGACTATATTTTAACATTACAAACAAGGGATGAGGGTTAAGATGGCCAAAGTTTTCTCGAGCGACTTTTTTAAAGGCATTAATATATTCTTCTCCAAAACCATTATCTACAACATACATATCTGCTTCTTTTTCATGTTTTCTTGATATAGTAGCTGATATGAATGTTAACACTTTTCTTATTGGTGCCAACATCATTATAAATACTACTAATCCAAAAGCAATATTATTTGTAGTTAAATTAAAGGCATTTACAAAAATTGATGTATTTAGAACTAGAGTAAACAATGCTAAGTATATCCCAGTTGTTATAATCTCCTTTATTAAATCCTTCATCATATGATTGCAAACACTATGACCTATTTCATGAGCTACAACTGCGACAATTTCATCAGTAGTTAATTTCTCAAATAATGTATCAGCAAGCATTACTTTCTTACTTTTTCCAAATCCTGAGAAATATGCATTTAATTTACTTGTTCTACTTGATACATTTATAATAACAATACTTTTAAGTTCATATCCTACTTTGGATGACAACTTGGATAATTTTTCCTTTAACTCACCCTCTTCTAAAGGTGTTTTTTTAAAAAACAACGGCATTATTAAAACTACAAACAACATATTGAATAATACAATAATTACTATTAAAGAAATATACGCAACTACGAAGAAAGTATTATTCGCATTTGTAAACAAAACTGAAAATCCATATAGTATTGGAAGTGCAATTAAAATAGTAAATACTATTTCGATTATTTGATCTTTGACAAATAGTCTTTTAGTTGATTTGTTAAATCCATATTTTTCTTCAATTATAAAAGTATCGTAATAGTCAGAAATAATAGTGACAATCGAGAATAAACTAAAATACATTGCTAAAAAAATGATGACTTGTATATGGGGACTACTCGATAGTTCAATAGATACTTTTTCAAATAGATTAAACCCATTAAAAACAATTATAAATATATTAATAACAACAAAAACAAATTTTGTTATAATAGTAATCCGATATTTCTCTAAACTATAATCCATCCATGTTTCATAACTCTTTTTATCGTAAACATCTTCTACCTCTGATTCAATCGGTTGTTTTCGATTATTAAAATTCATAAAAGAAATAACTAAATCATATAGGAAAGATAATGCAACAATCCCAATAATAATATATACTAAATTATTCATTATTTGAATCGTTCTCTTTTTTATGTCTACCTGTCTCTAAATATACAGTAATTACTGCTGCTAGTAAGAATACTAACCAAGTAGGATTCCATAAACTATAAACAAATCCCAAAAATAGAAAGGCTGATATTGCAAAAAGCCATGAGAACGCTACAATACTTTTTTCGACTATAATTACTGTTAGTGCTAATCCAACAAGAAATATTAACCAACCTGGATGCCATAACTCATATCCAAATCCCAATGTAAAATAACCGGTAATTATCAACAACCAAATACCGGCAATAAGTTTATCCTTACCTGCTGATAATGATCCGGCAATTCCAAAGATAACTAAACCAGTTAGCCAGTCACCATATAGTGATCCAATTAGAATATATGTACCTAGAGCTAATAACCAAACTACACCAAACTTACTTTCAATAGTTCCCAGCACCATCACCCCAACAAGAAATACTAACCATCCAGGACTCCACAAATCAAAAGCAAGTCCCAATATTAAATAAATTATAGTAGATGCAATTGCTGTTATTAAAGCAGCTATATAATTTATACTATATTCACTAACTCTCTTTAAGTTGAATGTTTTAATTAATTCATCTTTTGATCCTAGACTTTCAATAGCTTTACTATATGCTTCATTCCTCTTGAAACCTTCATCAAGTAAATCATTTACTCTTTCTAAAAGATTCGAAACTACTTCTTCCTTAATATCTATTGTATGAGAATTATGTTCATACGAACTAAACATATTATCAACATGTTCTCTTATTTTCTTTTCCATAAAATACCTCCTATAGTAACCTATCTAATATTTTTTTAGCGTAGGTCCAATCGTTTCGATTCTTATTATAAAGTTCCACTCCTACTTTTGTAACTGAGTAGTACTTTCTACGTCCACCTCTAGTTTCATCTCCCCAGTATGATTCAACACACTTTTCAGACACCAATCTTCTCAGTGAAGCATATAAGGTTACCTCTTTTAATTCATACTCTTTATTACTTCTTTGGAATATCTCTTTAACGAGTTCATATCCATACATATCTCTTTCTTGAAGTAATTTTAAAACCATAGTATCTGTATGCCCTCTTATTAAATCAGATGTTAGTTTAGCCATTAAAACACCTCCTATTGCCATTAAAGCATAAAGTACTCTATTTGTCAAGGTATTATACCTGATATAGTACTTTTGATAATTATTATCCGATAAAGTTCAAACGGCATCACGTATATACCAATCTTGGGAATAATATAAATTATGATGCCTAGAATAATCTAAAATAACCAATAAATTTTCTGTACTTATAACCGATACAATGGTATATTAGAAACATAAATATCAAGAGGTGAGACCTATGGAATTTTTCAAAGAGCAAGTACATTCATATATTTCTGGATTAGATGAGAAGCAAGTAAAAAAAATGGAACTTAATTCCTTATTGAATTTAATTGACATGTTTAATGATATTAGTGACGTTGAAGTCGAAGGATCTTTTAGTAAACTCAGTAAATTAATTATCAATATCATTAATGAAGAAACCCCAAGTTATAAAGAATATAAGCGAGACTTTAATGTATTGAAAAAATTAGTGCGCAAAACCTATGGTTTCATAAAAAAAGGAACTCTAAAAGAAGAATCTATTGGAGCCGGAGTTGCTATTGGTGTAGCTCTTGGAGTCGCAATCCCATCTGGAGGTAATGTAGCGTTTATGAGTATAGGAATTCCGATTGGAATTGCGATTGGTGCAGGAATTGGACGTAAACGAGAAAAAGAAGCTGAAGAAAAAGGACTGTTATACTAAATATAAATCAATTAATGGATAGTAGGGTATGAATATGGAAATCAAAAGATTTGAAGGTACAGGTAGAATGAGTAGGGTTGTTGAATATAACGGGACTATCTATCTATGTGGACAAACTGCTAAACTTGACGGTGACACTATTAAATCTCAAACAGCAGGAGTATTAAAAAAGATTGAGGACTTATTAAATAAGTATGAATCATCAAAGAAACATATTTTATCAATAACTATATATCTAAAAGATATGATCTTATTCCAAGGAATGAATAGTGTATGGGATAGTTGGGTAATCAACGGATTCGAGCCAGCACGAGCTACTGTCGAAGCTTCTATGGCTAGCAAAGAGATTTTAGTAGAAATGTCAGTTATTGCGGCAAAAAGATATTAAATACCATGAATTTTACTTAAAGATGTTGGGAAGCATCTTTTTTTATTTGACAACACCTTAAAAATGAGATACTATATAGACACACGATATAAAGAGGTACGATATATCGCAAATTAAGAACGGAGTGATTCAATGAAAAAAGATATCACCAAATATTCACCACTTACAGAAGCTACTTATTACATACTATTGTCCTTACAAACCCCTTTACATGGATATGGAATTATTAAAAAAGTTGAGGACATGACAAATGGAAGACTAGTTTTAGCCGCAGGCACATTATATGGCGCTATAAGTAAATTAATCAGTTACAATTTAATTGAACTAGTATCTGAAGATATAAACAACAAAAAGAAAAAAGAGTACTTATTGACAGAATCAGGATTTGATTTGTTGAAAATCGAATTAAGACGACTTAAAGAGATGGTTAAGAATTCAATAGATGAGGTGAAATAAATGGAAATAATGAAAAGAAAACGTTTCTTTGTTTGGACAATGGATAAAGAAAAACAATATTTAGAAGAAATGGCAAGATCAGGATTTATCTTGACTAGAGTTAAATTATTTAAATATTACTTTGAAAAATCAGAGTCAATTGATTATGTATATGAATTTGATTTTCAGTTCCTTGTAGGAAAAAAAGAAGATGACTATTTAAGTTTTTTCCAAGACTGGGAATTAGTACTAAGATATGGTGGATGGTACTATTTTAGAAAGATAAGGACCAATACAGAACAAGATACAATCTATAGTGACAACGAATCAAAGAGTCAAATGTTTAAAAGGTTAATCGCATTCATATGTATCACTGGAGCTCCTATGTATTATCAATTACTTATAGTATTCCCATCGATTGAAAACACCCAGACATCTATCCCGAATTTTTATAGTTTCTTTAAATATGTTTTATATATCATGGTTCCAATTCATATGTTCGCTGTATTTAAAATATCTCAGATGTATCTTAGATTTTCAAAGAAAATCAAGGAGTAAAACGCACTAATATCAAAAAATGTCCAACTTGTAATATATAATCAATATTAAAAAGAGACTGTTTTTAAACAATCTCTTTTATTTGAACTTTATTTTATTGATAAAACTCATCACAAAATTAGATTACTTCTAAAAACACATCAAGTATAACTGGATCAAAAGAATTCCCTCTTCCGTCTTCCATTATTTTAAATACTTCTTCATTTGAAAAAGCATTCCGATATGGGCGACTTGATGAAATCGCATCATATACATCAGCTACATGAATTTTTCTCGCAAACAAAGGTATTTCTTCTCCTTTAAGTTGATTTGGATAACCTGTTCCATCATATCTTTCATGGTGATGTAGAACACCTAATCTAACCTCATCGAAATCCTTAATATTCCCAAGTAATTCTGCTCCATGGATTGGATGCTTATTAATTTCAGCTCGTTCCTTTGAAGAAAGTTTGCCTTTCTTATTTAATATTGATAACTGAACAAACACTTTTCCAACATCATGAAGTTCAGCACTTAATTCAAGATTATCAAGTGCATTTATTCTCATTTTTTTACCTATTTTTCTTGATAGTTCACTTACATTAATACTATGTTTTTGCGTATAAGGGTCATTAATTTCAGACGCAGTTGATAACAGCTTTACAACTTCAAGATTTTCCTCTACTAAATCCTTCATATTTTCGGATATTTTTTTTCTTAAAAAATTAAATGAAGTGATAATCTGATTTAGTTCTGAAGCTCTTAGAAATTTCATTTCTTCATAATTTGAATCCGTTACTTCTAATTCAAGAATTTGCTTCGTTAATAGATCTAACTCTTTTTTGAATCTACGTACTAAAATAATCAAGATCAAAACAACGGCTACTACATTTAGTGCAAGAGTGATAATGCTATCTCTCAATATCCTATCTCTTACATAAGTACTGAATATCAGCTCATATTGTGTTACAAAAACAATATTATCGTCTATAGATTCAAAAACAATAATACTAAAATCCTCATTTAAAAATGCTATCTCATTAATAGTTTTGAATAGAAAAACCTCGTTTTCATCATCTACTCCCACTATTGATTCTATAAAAGTTATCATTTCATTATCAATTCTGCGACCTAAAAGAAGAACTCCAGACTTATCTGTTTCATCATTATTTGCAACAGGATACCAACTTACGATATACGCACCACTATCATACCAAATAATAGAATTATACTGAATATCATCTTCAATTACTCTATTAAATATTTCAGTATCAGTAATAAAACTGTCATATATTCCTATACTT